>MNVG01000049.1 GCA_001871495.1 Candidatus Micrarchaeota archaeon CG1_02_51_15 | reverse complement strand
TTCCGCCCAAAAGTTCGTAATCCTCCTGCTTCCAAGCATTGCGCAAGCACGAAAATACTTTTTGCTTTCTCCAGCCACAGCAGCTTTAGCACGGCGGTTCATGCCGGGCGCCGTAACCCTGGTAGCCAAAGTGTCCCCACTCGGCAAGAAAAAGTTGGCGCCGTCGGTAATCCCGGCCGCCCGCAAGGGAAACGCTTCTTTCCGCATTTCCTCCCATTCCTTCGCAAACGCGTTGGTCAAGGCATTCGGCAAGCCCATAGTGTCCACGAGCGCCAACCTTTCCGGCAAAGCTCCCGCGCGTTCGCCTAACGAAATCAAGCGCGACTTCAACGGAAAAATAGGCTTGCTCTGCGACGGCGGTACGCTGCGGCGCAAAAAGCCGAGCACCATAGTCGACTGCACCCGCAGTCCGCCTGCAATAATTAGGGAAGGCGCGAAAGCAAGGGAAGTGAACAAGTTCCTGAAATCAAGGGCGGGAAAATGAGGGAAGAAAAGCCGACGCGAAAAGTGAGGGTCTTAGGCGTTCAGCACTACTCGTTTTTTCCAGTCTCGCAACCGGGGACTTACCGGGAAAAACTGGAGTTCAGCAAGCAGTTGCGCGCTTTACTGCCCCACTTGGACGAGTTAAGGGGCAGCAATGCGGCCATCGGAGTCGAACGCCTGCAAACCAGGCCGCCTACGAAACCCAGGGAAGACGGCGTGTTAGCCGGACAAGAAAATTATTGGAAGGGCGTACTGACAAAATCCAGGTCTCGGGGAATAAAGGTTCTTCCGTTGGAAGACGACGCAGTGGGTTCCGTCCTGTTACGCGCCAACATCGCGGCCAGCAATACCGCGTGTTTTTCGTCTTCCAGGGCCGCGGATTACGCAGAGTACTTCGAAAAGAAACTCAGGACGGCTCCGCACACCGTCGGGATTACGGCAGACAAGGCCGCGCGAATAACGCAGACCGTGTGGCGCCACCTGTGTTCGGATAAACCGGAAGGCGGTCTCGGCCACGCGCTGTATTCTATTTCCAACGCTCTTTCGTTCGAGCGTTCGCTTCACATGTGCGAACAGGCCCTAAAACAAGGCGCGAGCCACGTCGTTATAGGCAGTCAGCACGCGGCTGACTTGAAACTCGCAGGCAAGGCAGAACACACTCTCGTAGGAGAAGCTGCCGGCTACGCGGAATACGGCGCCGCGCAGGCGTTGATATGCAAAGCCGCACACGAACGGTTCAAGCCGCTAATCGAGGAAATAAAGAGGATTGCTTCGGAATGACCGAAAATCACAGCGTGCGGCTGCACGTGTTGGGAGCGGTGCATTCTACATTCACTCCGCTAGGAGAAGGCAGGGTTTACGCCAAGCAACTCCGCGAGTTGATTCCGCACTTGGATGAACTAAAGCGACAAGGCGTTACTTGTGGCGGCGTGGAAGTGCTGCAGGTTAAAAAGCCGATAAAACCGTGTGAAGAACCGGATTCTTCATAAACTCAAAACTATTTCCCAGGAGTTAAGAAAAAAGCATCGGCTAGCGGAATAAGAATGGACGCGCTCGAAGATGAAAAAACGTCCCGCGTCCTGCTAGGCAGCCTGTCTTTCGTGTCGAATTTGCTGAAAGTTTCCGTTTCTCCTTGCAGAAACGAAAGAGATAGTTTAAGTTGGGTTGCTCGAGGAATGCCGTCGGCAATACTCAACCATTGCGATTTTCTGACTCGGCCTAAAGCAAGGCGCATTGCAATTGCAGTAAGCAATATAATGCCCCGCGAGGTTTCGGCCCAGCCCGCGTTTTTCAATTCGTTGTTTCAGGCACTGTCTTTTGCGCGTTTGTTGCAAATGCATGAAAATGCTTCGGACAAGAATCTCGACCACGTGATTGTCGGCGCAGCGCACGCCGCAGACTTGCAATTCGTGGGCAAGGCAGACAGTGTTTTTGTAGGAAACGCGGCACATTACAAGAGCAGATTGATTCAAGACGCTAAAACCAGGAAGGAAGCCTACGAAAAATTCAAGCCATTGGTTAAGTTTATGAAACACGTTGCTGAAAACTAGGTTTAAGGTAAGTCAAATGAATTCGGAACAAACCAGTCGCATTAAGGCATTTAGAGTAATTCACGTTGTTGCAACGGGCAGTCCGGTAGTTAGGTCAAAGCAAGTGGATGCGTTGCAGCCGCACTTGATTCAAGTGTCGCGCGAGGCAAGCCGCATTGGCGTGGAAGCAGAGCCCAGCAAGCCGGCTAAGTTGGACGATTGGAGGGCGTTTCAAGGTTATTTCCACGGTGTGCACAACCGCGCGCGCAGGTTAGGATTGCAGACTGTTCCGTTGGAGGAAAACAAGACCGCTTCGTTCTTCAGATTATTGGACGCTAGTATAGCGTCTGCGTTGGCAAGCAAGAAACAATGCCGGGCTCCTAAACCGGATTTAAGCGACGGCCCTGACTTGAAGCTAGAGGCTGCAAAACGCGTTTCTTTACTTATTGCCCGGGAAATGCCAGGTTCTGTTGAGGACAAGCGGTTCTACCTTTCCTTGCTTTCGGACGCCTTGGTGTTCGAGCGTTCGCTTCAAATGCATTCGACTGCCAAGCGCAAGCGGTTAAGCCACATTGTAGTCGGCGCGGCGCACGCTGCCGACCTTCAAGTAGCAGGAAAGGCAACCGCGAGCTTCGTAGGCGTGCGCGATGCAAGCAGTTGATTGAAGATGCGGAATACCGGCGCAAGGCGCACGAGGTGTTCGCGCCACTGATTGGCAAGTTAAGGATAATTGCAGCCGGGCGGAATTAGTCTTTTTCAGTAGTAGTGCGCGTGCTTGGGTTTTACGAACCTGTGCTTAACGTTTTCGATTGCTTTTTCAACAGACCCGCCTACAAGGCGGGAGATTATCCACCACGCGCCGAAAGCGGCTATAAGAATCATTCCCTGGTCTAAAAAGGCGATGAAGCGTTGCATAAGCACGCTTAATCCTATCAACTCGTTTTTGGCGAGAATTATTCCCGAAACAACTGCGGATAACGCGATTAGTTCGCCTGCCGAAAACCATTTCTTGTTCTTGAACGCGCTGCCTAGTATTGCGAGTACGCCGACTGCAGATAGTGCCAAGAGGGTCCAGCCGAGTTGGGTAATGAAAGTAGTGAAAGTAACCGCCGTTCCTTCGTGCAAAACGAATTGGTTCATTGCCAGGAAATTCACGTCGCCGGTTACTGCAAAATGCCAGATTATGTACGCCAGTGCCCCGGCAGCCCAACAGGCTATTGAAAGTACTGCAATTGCCTTTCGTTCTTTGCAGGCGTCGTTAACGTGTTTTTTCGACAAGTGAATCCACGCCCTTTCAAGCAGGACTATGAACGCAACTCCGAACTGAACCGCAACCAAGTAAAGCCCGGCTTCCTGGTGCGTCCACACCGTAACCGCAGTAAGAAGCAGTGCAGGAATCCACTTGCGTTCAAGCACCAGCCACAACACCAGCGGAATCAACGCCATTGCAATGGCTTGCGGCAACGGCCTTATCGTGTAAATCAGGAGGTCGGCGGGAACTGAAGCGAGGAACGCTGCAATCAAGCCGGTTTCGCTTCCCCAAATCTTTTTAGCCAACAAGTAAAACCCGAGGGGAACTAAAAGCGCGACAAGCATTACCCACAACCGGCTTGCCGCTTCGACTGAAATTCCAGTAAGCATAACAAACGACGCTATTCCCGCGCGGTAGAGCGGCACGTACGTTGACGGGACGCCGCCTCCGTAGGAAAAGTGGTCTTCACGGGAGTAGAAACCCGTTTCGGCGAACTCGCGAATGGGCGCGGCGTGGATGCCCGTATTGCCGTAGGTAGGCATGTAAAAGTTTTGGAGTACCAGCGAGTGAGTCCACAAGCTCAGCGCAACTGCCGCAAGAAGCAAAACCGCTTCAATCCGCTTGTCCATATTATCCCGTTCACTGTCCTTTTCATTTAACTGCTACTACCAACGCGTCCGCGTTTTCAAAAACTTTAGTGAAGAAAAGCGTTTCGTCAAACTTTTGGCTGAATGCCCGCAGCCACTTCCAACCCGCGTGCACGTCGCGCGTCTTGGGCACGATTGCGTACTTTGCCCCAAACTGTTTCATTATTGCCGCCGCTTCTTGGGCTGAATCCGTTTCGTAAAACGCAGTTGCATTACCCATGTTTTGAGTAGCGTGGGGAGAAACCGCCCAGTCTCCTCCGACAGGCGGCGTGCGGAGAGTAAGCGCCATCATAGTTTCGCCGCCGAAAATGTCGTAAACAACCGGCTCGTACATCCTCGTGTGATTGCTTACCCAATAAATCGCGCTTATTTCACCCTGCGTCACTACCGTGCCCGTCCAAGAAGTCGCTTCCCTAATCGAGTTCCTCATATCGCCCCAAGCGAAAAATGCCGCAACCAACACAAATAAGGCAACTGCAACCAAAGCCGTTCTCTTCATAAACGCAAAACCACGTTCTGTTTGGAATATCGTTAAGATCCTGTTTTACTAACAACGATTTAATACGCGAAACAATAAAATACCTGTTTGATGCATTCTTCCGACCGCGCTTTCGACGAAATAGCCTCCGAGTGGAACGCAAACCGCGACTCTCCTTCGCCTGTTCTTTCACTGCTCATGCAATACGCCTTGCCAATGCAAACCGCCTTGGACGCCGGTTGCGGCAACGGACGCAATTCCATTCAACTGGCGCAACGCTTCCGTTCAGTGCTTGCTTTTGACTCTTCGCCCAAAATGGTGCAAGCCACGCAAGCAAAAATGGCTTCTGCAGGTTTGGAGCAACGCGTGAAAGCAATTGAAGGCAACGTCTGCAGCATGCCTTGCGAAAACAACGCTGCAAACGCGGTGTTTGCGCTCGCAGTACTCCACCACCTCCAAACCCCTGAACTTAGGCAAAAAGCCTTCTGCGAAGCCCAGCGGGTGCTAAAACCCGGCGGGCGCCTGTTTCTAGCGGTTTGGAACAAGCTACAACCTCGGTTTGCCAAAAAGGAAGGCAACGAAGTCGTTTTGAAGAGCTTTGCAGGCAAAGCCGCGCAACGGTACCACTACTTCTTTGACGAAAACGAATTGCGGCAACTGGCACAAAACGCGGGCTTAACCGAATTCAAGGTATTCTACGAAAAAAACGGCTTGCTTAACCACGCGCAAGGCGCGCACAATCTTTGCGCAGTGTTCGAAAAGCCTCGCAAGCATTTAAAACCCTGAACTTCCTCTTTTTTATACGCAAACTAATTAGTCTAAAAGGAGTTGATTTGATTATATGACTGAAGAACATTCTCACCTGGCGCACCACGAACACCACGCGGAGCACAACGGAACCGGCAACGGAGTGGACAAAACCACTTTCTTCGCCGCAATAGGCGTACTCGCCGTTCTGCTGATTTTAATGGCAGCATACTCGTTCGTCCAAATGGATTCAATAAACAAGAAGCTATCCGCGTCAGACTCGACGCTGGTTAAACTCACTGCAATCGAACAACGCCTCACCGCCTTGGAAGCAAGGAACGTTTCGCTCGCAACCGCCACCCCCTTGCCTGAACAAGCCACGCTGAAAGTCTACTACGACTCTTCATGCACGTTCTGCTCGAGTTTGGAAGAAGCGGTTTACTACATGGGCCAGCAACTCATTACCCAAAACATTCAAGTAATCGCCGAAGACGTTGCCAACCGCAAGGCCGAACTCAAAACCGCGGGAATAACAAGTTTGCCCGTGCTGTTCCTTGCGGACGGCGAGGAAAAGAAAAGCGACCAACTCTCCCAACTCGCCGCGTCCATGGAGAAAGTAACTGGCGGGTACGCGTTGGACGCCTACGGCGTGCTCTCCGACACCAAAGTCCTCCTCACCGACGGCTGCAGCCAACAAGGCAAAATCCTGCTCGACGAATTCTACTCCGAAACCTGCCCCTACTGCATCCGTTTGACTGCAGGCACTCCGCCCGTAACCGCCAACGAATCACTCCCAACTGTCCTTGAACACTTCGGCGCCAGCCTTTCGCTGACCGAACGCTGTATCGAAATCCATGACGGCGACCAAAAACTCTGCGTGGACAAGCACGGCGCAAGCGCGTACAACACTTCAATGCAGCTCCAAGAACAATACGCTATCTCGGCCACTCCGACTTTCGTGGCTGACTGCAAGTACGTCTTCGGAGGACTCACAGTTCAACAAATAGAATCCAAACTCTGCACAATCAACCCCACAATCTGCACTGCGCGCAACATTACCGTTGCCAACACAACCACAGACCAGCCAATAGAAATCACATCCGGATAAAACCACGGCCCCCCTGACCTCCAACGCCGGGAAAAAAACCGGCCTCCCCCTCCCTTTTTCAACAAAACCAGCGCCCAGCCCCGCGCACCTCCTAAGGCAGGCGCCGTAAAGATTATTGCAAAACACAATAATTACGAATTACAATAAAGTCAAGAGAGGAACGCCCGCCCTGCGTAACCAACAAAGTATATTGTAATTCATTGCCGTTTTAGTAATGAAACTACTAATTCAGCAACAAATTACAAAACCGAACTCCAACCCCTACTCGACTACCTTTCCCCTTACCAACAAGTCAAGGAACAAGTACAACAAGAACTAAACAAAACAACCCGACTGCAGCAAACAAACTCCCCAAAATAAACCCCGCGCCACTAACAAAACAATCCAGGTGTCCATCGCCTTAACTCCGCGCGGACATAGCGGCCCGACAACCGAACCAGGTTATCTGAGGTTGGCCCGCCTAAATCAAAACGAACGCCGTAAAATGAATGTGTCGACGCGGGCAAGTCAATGCAAAACAAGCGGTTGGTCTGCCCGACGAAACGAGGTATGAATAACGTTTGCATTGCAATGGTCGAAACGATGCCGTGCAGAGTCGACGGAAACTGCGAATACTTGTATTGCTCGGTTAGGCCCTGAAAATCCAGAGGAGGTCAATTTAGGCAACGTAATATAAAACCCTGCTTGAACATAAGTAGAGTATGTCTACGGAAGCGACTGATTCGTTCAAAGCATTCTTCTACAGAGCCACTACTAATAATCCGTTTCCATATCAAGAACGCTTGGCTCTCGCTGACGACCTTCCGGATATTATTTCAGTACCTACCGGTTCGGGCAAGACTGCGGCGGTAGTGCTTGGTTGGATTTGGCGGCGTCATTTTCACCCTGACGCCTCCGTAAGGGAAAGGACGCCACGGCGGCTCGTGTATTGCCTGCCAATGCGTGTGCTTGCAGAACAGACCCGTAGAATGGCCGTAGACTGGCTCAAGGCACTTGACTTGTTCGCCGAAAAACCAGGAGATAATGCAACTAAAATTGCAGTCACGGTTCTGATGGGCGGCGAAGGCAAAGATCGCTGGGACGAATACCCCGAACGCGACGCGATAATCATAGGCACGCAAGACATGCTGTTATCCAGGGCACTTAATCGGGGGTATGGCATGTCTCGTTACCGCTGGCCAATGCATTACGCGTTACTGAACAATGATTGTTTATGGGTATTAGACGAGGTTCAGCTTATGGGAGTCGGAGTCGAAACTTCAGCTCAACTTCAAGCAATGCGAAGTGAAAGAATGCTCCGTTGCTTGGGAAAT
>MNVG01000010.1 GCA_001871495.1 Candidatus Micrarchaeota archaeon CG1_02_51_15 | reverse complement strand
GGCGGGGATTATTTATGGATTAGAGTTTCTTGCGTGCCGTGGGTTTCCAGGAGGAGCGTGTTTTTATCGGGGCTCGTTGTTGTCGCATTTGGCGGAGTTTGAAGAGCAAGTCGTTTTTGACCAGTTGCCAGTCCGGCCAGTAGGGACGGAGGATGAACTGGTTGCACGCGGCAAGCTCTCGTTCCGTTGCGGCTTCGACGTTAGCAATGACGCGGTCTAAGAAGAATTCACTTAGCTGGTGAAAGTCGAAAAAAAGGTTTGCGTACTTAAACGCCTCTCCCATGACGAGGGAGTAGTCGAGTTCCGGTTGTAGAAGGTGCCACGCGTCGAAAAAGTCTTTTCCCTCGTGCCGCGTTGACAGTGCAATCAGCTTCATTCCCGCAAGCGTTTCGCGTGGGAATGTGTTAATTAAAGGCAGGCGGATTTTGTAGCCGAAGGAGTTGAGGAAAGACGCGGGTTCGGCGCGCACGTTTTCACTCAGGCGCTTGCGCAACCCGAAGTTAACGTCAATCTTCACGGAGCCGTTTGCGCCGTATTCGCTTGCGTTGAAGCCGGCACTCCAGCGGAATGCCCTTCTGAATACCCGCGTCGGGCCTGAAAGTTCTGTTCCTCAGCGCATTTTTTCAAGGAATGAACCGATTTTTTTTGCATTGGCGCCGTAGACGAGCAGGTTCGCGTCCTCCGAAAAACAGCGTTGGTTGGAATAAACCTTGTTTACTGCAGTTCCGCCGTAGAGGCTGTAGTCGAACGGCATTTGGCTCAAGTCGGCGAGCAAGTCGCATAACGCCAGTTCCTTTGCAACGAACTCAGCCCGCAAGCCGGTTGCCAAAAGCGTTTTGTTTTCAATCATGCCACTACCTTCCATTTCGCGTCGTACTTTCCGGTTTTTCCCAGGCGGGCTATTGTCCGCGAGTTCCGCGTGCTTTCCAACAGCCTGCGCAAAAACCACGTTGGCGCAATTCCCTCCAAAACAAAGCCTGTTTTTTGCATCAAGCTGAAACTGTCTGCGCAAGAGTAGCCGAGAAGTTCCTTCCATTGTCCATCCGAAAGGCGGGCGGACTGCGTCGCTTCCACTACCTTGCTTATCCCGCCCGCCAAACGCGGGCGTTTCAGGCAGTCGAACAGCGTCTTTGGAATGCTTGAAACCAGCACGCCGCGTTGTTCGACCACGTCCCGGAAGTCTTTCCCGAAAGGAACGAGAACGTAGTCGTTGTCGTTGAATGAAAAGCGCTTGCGCTTGTTACGCGTGGCGAAATAAAAAACGCTCGGCTGTTCGTCCAAAAGCCCGTGGAAATAAAGCGCGGAAGAAACTGCTGCGAAACACTTCCCTCCGCCCAACGCCATTCCCGCAAGAAAATCCAAGTCTGCGTTCTTCTCCGCGTTCTTGAAAAAAACCCCGTTGCGCACGCGCGCCAGCGCCCCCTTTGCAGCCAGCCGGTCAAGCAATTCCATAAGATAAGGCCTTGAAAACGACTTGCCCAGAAAACGCTTCACGTAACTCGCGTCAACTGCGCCGTCGGGCAGCAGTTCGTACAGCCAAAGCTCCCGCCTGCTCAAGAACACGACAATACACAATACTATAGCCAGCCGGCTATTTTAAACTCTGTATATTTTAAATACACTATTGTATCCGAAGTGATTATAATATAAAGTTCAGCTTACCTTGCAGTCGAGCACGGCGTGTTCTTTCTTGGGCCCGTAGCTCTTGACTACCTGCAGGTGTTCTAGTATGGCGGTGCGGCCCGCTGCTTCTGCTGCGGTTTGGACGTCTGCGAACAAGTCGCGCCCGTCGCTTCCTGCTAGGATCACTCCTTCGTAGTGCAACGCGCCTCCTGGCTCTAGCGCGGCAAGGGCTGCGGGAATGTGTTCTTTGGGTGCAGGCAGGTAGCCCATAAGAACGCGGTCTGCGGCGATTCCCTGCGCGGCAAGCTTTCGCGCTTCCGTCGAACAGTCGCCGTTGATCGCCTGCACGGTGCGTTCGACTTTGTTTAGCGCGAGGTTGCGCTTCAGGTAATTGAATGCAACTGGGTTCAGTTCTATTGAATATACTTTCTTGGGTTTGGCCTTTACTGCAATTGGTAGCGTGAAGTAGCCGAGTCCTGCGAACATGTCGACGACAGTCTCTCCGTCGGTGACGAGCGACGCCAGTCGGACTCGTTCGGAAATGTTTCCTTTTGCGAACATTAGTTTCGAGCAGTCGAACGAGTACTTGACGCCGTTTTCAACAACGGTTACTTCCGTGTCGGGCTCGCCTGCAACTACTTTCAGTTGGGGTTCGCGGAATTCTCCGGTAATGAATCCGGTGCGGGCACACACTGTTTTGAAGCGGGGGTACAGCCCGATGAATGCCGCGCCGATTTCGGTTGCGCGACTGGCCAAGCCGGGCTTGAGGTTCAATACTGCGACGTGTTCGAGCGCCTGGTAGCCTGAAGGCAGGAGCGCAAGCTCTTCTTGGGTAAAGCCTTGCAGGCGGGTGGCAAGAGTTTTTTTAAAGTCAGTCATGTTGTGTGTTCACTTGAGTTCGGCTTTTTGTTTGCAGAGCAGGTAGATTGCCGCGTTTTCTGGGACTTCAATTAGTTTTCCTTCGGTTAGTTCTATTTTTTGTCCCTGTATTTCCAGGGTTCCGGTTACGTTGCTTTTTATCCAGTGCGTTTGTTTTTCGTCGAATGCGAGCGCGTGTTCGTGGGGCTTGAAGTCGTGCAGTTGGTTTAGCGGGATTTTTTTGGCGACGAAGCCAGTGTCGCCGTGCAGGCTGTCTTCCAACCGAATCAGGCGGTGAAGGTCGTAGGTAACTGCCTTGTCTACTTCCAGTGATTGCAGAACTACTGCCTTGCGCAGCAGTTTTTCCCAAACTGAGTCCATTCCGCGTAGGGCGTCCCAGTTTCCTTCATTCATTTTATTGAGTATTATTGCGCGGTTTTCGGTTATTTTTTTGGCGCGTTGGGATGAAATGTGTTCTTCCTTGAATTCTTTGGCTTCTGCCTTTTCAATGAATGAGTGTGCGGTTGTAAAAAGTTTTTTTGCCCAGCCGCGTGCTTGCCAAGAGGGTCCTCTTATTACGTAGTCGTCTTTGCGTTGTCCGAATTGTTCTTTTCGCAAGAAGCGCGTCAAGTCGAGTTCCGTTGCCGTGATGTAAGACAGCAGTTGTTTGCGTGCTTCTGCAGAGAGTTGTCGTACTGCTTGGTTTTGGACGTGCAGGTGGTATCCTTTGCTTCCGGAGTAGTTTATCGTCAACTCGTTTTCACTGACGCCGAAGTCGTTTAGCAGGAAGTCTTCTGCAAGCCGGATGCAGTCTTCTTTCACGCGTTCCAAACAATGCGGGCATAAAATTGGGTTGTGTTCGTGTTCTCCGTCTTTTTCGTAGGAGGTGTCCAAGTCGAACACCAAGTCCGCGCCTAAGTATCCTTTGCGGTTCATTGGAGTTGCGGACGGTTTTTCGTACAATGCCGTTGAGTAAGAGACGAAGAACGGGATTTCCAAAAGGAGGTAGTCTGTGAAGTCGTTGCGAGAGGAAAACGATTTGTGGCGGTAATCTATTTTTTTGGTGAAGCCGAAGCCGAACTCGCGTCGCACGAGTTCTGCTGGATAAGGTTGGCTACGGGCGTAGAAAGAGCGGAAGCGGCTGCGCACCAATTGCCTTCCGAGGCTGTCGTGCTGCTGGGATTCGGCGAGGGGCTCAGGCATTGCGTTCCCTCTTTCTTTCGTTTGCCAGCGGGCAGTTGCCGCATTCGGTGGGCAGGCCTTGCTCGCGTATTTTGGTGCATGAAAAGCCTATTGATGGGTTGCGGTATACCCAGTCTATGGTTTGCATTGCTTCGCGGGCGGTGTAAGGCGAACTGCCTTTGGCCGAGTTTTCTGCGTATTCGAAGGCTAGTTTAAGCGCGTCTTCTTTGGGCACGCCGTCTTTCACGCAGGCGATTGCAAGCGCCATTGAGCCGTAATACCTTCTTCCTTCTGCGGCGCCTGCGCGCACTGCTTTGATGCACGGGAGTTCAAGGTATTTTCCGCTTTTGAATCCTGAAAGCAGTTTTTCTTTCGGGAGTCTGGGCTCGAGTTGCTTGGCGGCTTCAAAAACCATTGGAGGTAGTGTCTTAAGTGAAACGCTTGACAGGTCGCCTACCCTGTTTTTTATTGCGTTGTACAACAGTTCGGCGAGTTCTGCGCGCGTGAAAAACAACTGTCCTTTTTCAAGCGGTGCGTAAAGCAGGGGGTTGCCGCTTGTTAGGTAGTCGGCAAGGGAAACGGAGTAGTTGCTTGCTTCGGTTGGTCGGATTGAAGGAAGAAAGTCTTTTGCCAGCGTTTCCAAATAGGCTTCAGGCGATTCGACGAGTTTTTCAACTGCCTGTTTTGCGATTGCAGCCGCATATTTGCGGGTTGCGGACGGCCGTCCTATTGCGGCCAAGAGGATGCGGGCAAGCACGTAGTCGACTGCACGTTCGCGTGCTCCAGTGGAAGTAGTGCGGCTGCCTGTCATCGAGTCAAGCATGCGCTGGCCCGCTGTTTCCACGCGTTGGGGGGTAAGCGCTTCTTTTCCGATGTTTTTGAGCAGCTCTTTTCCTTTTGACGAAAAGGGGTAGTCTGCCGCGAAGTCGTCCAAAACCAAATTCGCCTCGAAAAAAAATTAGGTTGTCGCTGGTATTTACAACCTTTTGCATTGAGTTACAGCTGCCAGTGGAGGCGGCGTGCCTTGAATTCCAAAACGAATGAGTAAAGCAGGATTACGAAGGCAATTATTATCATTGCCTGTCGTGTGCTCATCCAAATAAGCAGCATTGCCAGAAGTAGGCAGGAGAATACGCGGCCTGCGTTCAAAAAGAACTCGCGGCCGGCCACCATTCCGTGTAATTCATTTTCTTCGCGGTCAACTGTCAACGCGATTGCAAAAGGCTTGAACAGCACGAGCGCCACGTTAAGCAAGCCGATTGCCGCCGCCCACTGAATTGCTCCTTCAGCAAACGCGGCTCCTAGCGTGCAGGCAAACGCCAGGGTTCCGAACACTCAAATATATTCCTTGCGGTGGTGTGTAGTGTCGGAGTGCTTGCCTAAAAGCACGGACGCGCCTACTGAAAATACTGCAGTTGAAGTAAGGAAGAAAGCGAATTCGGCAGGCGTGCGGAACAGTGTTACTGCAACCAACACGACTGCGGTTGAAACGCCCGTGAAAAAAGTTCCTTCCAAAAAAACAAGGCCCCCATTTCCTTGGCGTCGGAAAGTGACTTGCGTAAGTCGAAGTCCTGGGTAAAATCGTCCATTTTAGGCAATGCAATCCAAGCTGCGAGTGCACAAACTCCCGATAGTACGAACAAGGCGGGAAATCCGAATATTGAAGAAACGGTTCCGGCCAAAAGAGGCAGTACCACACCCACCGACGGTCCGATTCCCGAGTAGGCCGCGCCTGCAAATGCCGCGCGATCTTTGGAGCGCGCGAAAAACAATTCGTTGAACGGAAGCCAGAAAAACAACCCCGACAACCCTGAAATGAAGCTGAATCCACCAAGCAAAAGCCCTGAAGGCGGAAGCGCGGCCAGCAGCGCGAAAGAAAACGCGCCCAGTAACAACGCCGCCTTGAAGAAAAGCCGCGAACCTAGTCCCTTGCGGTTGTTAAGCAACAATAGTCCAATTAGAGGTGCTGCAAACCAGGTTGCAACCGAAAACACTATTTCCAGTGCCGAAACTCCGGAGTTCCAAAAATAAAGGTATATCAGAGAGTCGCCGATTGCGCGGGCGCCGACCCACGCCAGACTGAAAAACAAAAGGCTCTTCAACGATACTTCCAATTTACTAAAACCACTTCCTTCTAACCTTAAGTGCACTGATAGTCAATCGTCTGCAAGTCGAGTTGCTTTTTTCACTCGCGAACAGTTTAAGCATTTTACGCCTGCTCGACTCGGGGGGCCAAGTAGTAAGATAGTTTCGCCTGGTTTACCAAGTAACTTACCTTAATTGGAGAATCCGACTTGAGTTCTATCGTGGCCGCCTGGTCGTCGGGGCACGCGCGCGTAATGTCGTCTAGGTATTCGAAGGGAAACATTGCCCGCGACTTCGTTGTGGCCTTGACTTCTTCAACGGACTCGCCGCCCGACTTAGCCTCTATTTTCAAGTCGCCCGAATCGCCGTGCGCTTCAACAACGAATTCCGACTCATGCGCTTGCAACACTACGTGCGAACTAAGCAATCCCGCGTCTTTAAGCATTTCCCTTAAAGAACCGCCTTTTATCTTGATTGTAGCATCGAAAGAAATCTTGGGCTCGCGGGGCGCAGACGCGCTGATTTCAATCAACGGGATCTTGAAACTACGTTTGCTTTTTCCATTGAACTCCAAAACGAACTTGTTGGCTTTCTCTTCTAGGGAAATCGAAAGCTTTTCGTCGCTGCGCGCACGCGCAAGGATCTTGCTAAAATCCACTATGTTTATACCCAGCGAAGTGATTTCCTCGGTTGCGTCAAAAGTCGCAAACGCCTCTTTGGGAAGAAGAAAATCAACCATTGCAATCTGCGAAGGGTCCATTGCCCGCAAGTGCAACCCTTTGGAAGACACTTCGAAAGTGCCTTCGTCAACCAAATTAACTATTGCTTCAATAGCTTGCTTGAACTCCTTTGCATTCGCCGCCACTAACTCCATTTTAGATAAACACCCCTGTAAAACGACACGCAATCTATTGAGGCGGGCTTATTAAAAAACCATTTGTGGAATGTGCGAAACACCAGCGGGCGTTGTTCTAAGAGCCTGCGGGCCCTTCGACACGCCACAATTTCCCGCAAGAAATTGCCCGCGCTCGACACATTCGCTTCGCTTTTCAAGCAAAACGATATAACGCGGGAAACAAGTTAAAAAACCATTTCGTATTACCTATTTTTATGGCAAGCGGACAAATCGAAAGACAACGCGAGTTGAGAAAGGATTATCTCACCGAATTCAAAAATGGGCAAGTCCCCGGAGAAGTCACTCTCAAGTTTTCAAGGCATTACACTAGCGGCGAATCGGATTTTGCCCTTGCCAAGCGGCTTGGCAAACTGGTTCCTTCGAATATGCGGACGATAATGGCGGTATTTAAAGGGATGTCGAGCCGTGAAGGAATGCAGTCGCCCCGCGCAGTGGTGTCGCACGCGCTTGAACTGGCCGCGCCTAAGACTCCCGATAATAAAATTGCTGCCCAACACTTCTTTCTAACTGCCGCCCATGGCTTGGGCAGTTTGCAGTCTGAAAGGTACGCTTTAAATCGAGCAACCTTGCCTGCTCTCAAGCAGTTGTTTGCAGAACACGTTCTCTACGGGCGGAAAACCAGTGAGTTGAACCTTGCTTTGGTTTCAGCGCATCCTTTATTCTATTCGCCTAATGTATTAGCCAGGTTGAGCAAGCTTTTAAGAAACCACGATCCTGTTGCGATTATTCGAGCCGGAACCCTGGCGCTGGAAAGCCAAGACGAAACTCCAGTGAACCTGGAAGGGGAACGCTGTGTTTTAACATTGTTAAATCACCCTGCCTGGTCTAATTTCATTCTGGTGCTGGATTCCCTTTCTGGAAAAATCCGCAAACGCGCCGCTTTTTCAATATACTCTGCGGTTTTCGAAGGCAAGCTAAAACCGGTGAACTCAAAAGGGGCGGCGGAAGAAATTCTTGAAAAAATGTCCCGCGCAAACTTCAATTCAGTAAATGCAGTGCGGTTAATAGAAGATACGATAAAAAAACATTCTCCCTACGAACTTCCTGCGCATCATGCACTCTTGGCGCAATCTGCGCAGGTTAAACGTAAAGGGTTGGTTGCAGGTGCGCGGCGTTTGGTAAACAGGCTTCGCCGGCCGCCAAGTTAGTAAACCAACAACAAGCTAGGAAGAGGCATTAAATGGCAACCAAACCCCTCGAACACGTTGAAAACAAGCGAGTGCGTTCCCAGCGGGCAATGGCCAACTTCGAGAAAGCGACGGACAAGATAATGTCAGTTGCGTCGGCTCCGAAAGAGGAGCCACACGCTGCCAAAGCCAAGCCAATCGACTTCGGTTCTATTCATAGCTCGCAATCAACTGACCAAGAGCTTGCCAAGCGGCTTGCGTTGGCCCATTTTGAAAACGAGCGCGAGGTAGGAACCGCGTTCAAGGCATTGGGCAATCGCGGTCCTCCAGGGTTTACCCGTATTGCCCTCTCACATGCTCTCGAACTGGCCGGAAATAAGGAAGTTTTGGACAGTAAGCGGGCAGCCCAGCATTTTTTTATTACTGCATCCCGCATTGCCAAAGACGGAAACGTGGACGCCCGTAATTTCTGTTGGTTGGCCGACTTGCGACACCTCTTCAAAGAACACGCTTCGCGTGGCAGTCCTTCTGAACTCAGCGCGGCGTTTGCTTCGCATCCTGGTTTATTGAATCACACTGTTGTTTCTTACGCTTGCGGACTTGAACTAAGCGGGCACAATGCAGTCGACGTCCTTGGACTGGCTAGAGAACGCCTTGAAGACGGAAGGTTTTCGAAATCACAGGTAGTGCCCCAATTGTTTAACGCAAGTCTCTACGCCCTGCATTTTGAAGATCTTTTGAAATCCCTCCCGCCTGAATCGCGTGCCGAATCAAGCAAAGTAATTCTTGAAGCGATGTTCGACGGCCGTTTGGATAATTCCAAGTCTAGAGCAACAGCAGCTCAGACGTTTAAGGCAATGCAGGGGACCGGAACCTACCGTGAGCCTGCCGACGCACTGAAGATACTAAATAAGGCAATTGAAGACAATGCGAAAGAGCCGTTGCCTGCCCGCGAGCCGGTCGTGGTTTACCGAGTGCAAAAGCCGCCGCGCGGGCAGAAGCCCGAAGGCCGTTTGCGTAGGGCGTGGCGTTGGACTAAGTGGATTGCAAGCGGCGGAAAAAAACGTCGTTGATTTCTATTGTATCGTGCGCGTGTCGCAGCCCGGTGGTTCGTCGAACTGTCCGAATAGGAATAGTTTGAGGAGTCCGACGTAGGGAATGCGGAGGATTACTTTTCCGTGTACTTTTGAACGTTTTGGAAATTCGATGCCGCCTTCGTAGTCGATTATCTGGTTATTGTCTCCTTTGGTTACGTACCTTGTTTCTTCGTTGTCTTCGATTGCGAGCCAAGCGCGGTGCACTATGAGACCGTAGGAAGAGGGAGTGGCTTCGTAGACTATTACGTCGTTAGAGGAATTGAAGCCAAACGACTGGTTTACTGCAATTATTGCGGAGGTGCACATTGTTTGAATTGAAGTTCCGCCGCGTTCTATTGTGCACTGCTTTTTTTGGGCGTTTAAGTTTGTAAATTGGTTTGTGTTTATCGAAGGCGCGTTGATTGTCCCGCCTTGGATTATTATCAAATCTCCGCGTTCGAGTAGGGGAAGCATGCTGCAGGAAGTGACTACGTCTATTGGAGAAGAGGTTTGTAGTATTATGCATAATCCGACCCATATTGCTGCGGCTGCTGCTATTGCAATCAGTGTTTCTTTCAAAGTGGACGAGAGGGAGTCTTTGTCCATTTTTTTGGGTGCCGCGTCAACTAACACTAAGGCAAGGAATGAAAGCAGAGATGTTCCCGCAAATAAAGTGAGTTTGGTTAGGATGTAGGCGGCAAGCGAAGCGACGAGGACACCTCCTAGTGCCCAAGTCAGGCGTTTGTCGTTTGTTATCACGTGCAAGTCAAACAAAAAGTTTTCTTCTCCTTTTGGTTTGCGTTACTCAGCGGCCTTGGCTTTCTTTGCTTTTGGGGCTTTCTTTGCCTTGGGTTCCTTGGCTGGCTTCTTCTCTTTCCCGCCTTGTAACTTGTATAATTCCTTGAATTCCGAAGCGAGTTGTTCAAGCACTGCCTTTAGTTCTTTTTTCGGGTTTTTGGCCTTGATTACGATGTGAGGGTTTCCGCTGAGAGGGTGGTCGATTTTGCTTGCTGCAAAAGAAACGCTTTTGCTTTCAAGCAGGCGTTCTGCAACCAGGTTTCCCAACGCAGGGTTTTCGCCTTTAAATGCGACTTCAAGCATTCCGTCTTCGTCTTTTACTACTTCAAACATTTTTGTTGCCAACTCCTTTACTGCCTTTAAATGATAACCTCAAGCGCGTGACACTGCGGTCTTGCGTTGTTCCTTGTTTCCGCAAGCGGGGCATACCATTACGCGTCCGCGTTGTTCCAACTCGGTTTTGCACTGGGTGCAAAATCCCCTTATTACGCCGAGTTCCGAGTCCGCAATCGTCAAGTATATTCCCAGCGAAGTGATTTCCTTGATTCTTGCTTTTACAACGTCTCCTATGCGCAGCCAGTCCCGAAATTGTTCGGTGTAGCCGCGCTGGATTTCCGAAATGCGCAAGTAAGCATAATTGTTGTGTTGGGCAATACGTTCGCCTTCGCCTGAAACCGCGTGGAACTCCATTAACGCAACCGAGTCGTACAAGTCGTGCACTAGTCCGTAAACGTAGTCGCCTGCAGCCAATGGCCGGGCCTGCAACGGCGCCGAAATCACTACCGAACGCGTGCGACTGTCCAAACTGCGTTTGCCTTCAACTGCTGCAAAAAGCCTGCCGTCTTCTTCAAAAACGCCTTTTCCGCCCACGCACTCTTCGGAAGTCGCCAAAAGCTCTCCGGGAAAAACCAAGTCCAAAAATAATCCAATCCTCCTAACTATGAAACTAAGCAGTTAGTACGAATACACTTTAACCGAAAACAAGCTAATTAAGGTTACGGTAAGGGGGACGTCGTCCGCCAGTCGTTTGCACTCGAAAACTCACGCTTTGGGCTTTTCCTTTAGTGCCATGAGGTTTTTCATCAAGTCGTCTGCAATCTCGACGTTCTTCCTGACTATGGGCGCTACTTCGGCAGCGGGCTTGCTTTCGGGGATTCTCGCGGCTTCCTTGGCCATTGCCTTAACCGCAACCGACGCTTCCTTGATTACAGGGTGCGAAGCGCCGTGCGCGACCTTCAGCTCGTCGAGTATTTCCTGCATTTCGCTTGAAATGTGGGCCACTACCGACTTGAATATTGTAGTTTGCGTCGAGCCTTCTTCATCCATCGAGTCTCTTAGGATTCCTATCAACTCGTTCAAACCCAATAGTCTGCCTTCCAAATAAGCTTCCTTTAACGCCAAATCCTCTTCAGCCATTTTTTTTAACACAACTCCATTTGTCCAAAGCGGAGAACAAACTGCAGAACGTTTGCGCAATTTAAATAAGTTGCGCTCCTTCTGTTCCCTATGACTCTATACGCCGACTTGCACATTCACTCGAAGTACGCCAGAGCAACCAGTATCAGCATGGACTTGGAGCACTTGGAGCAGGGCGCTAAAGAAAAAGGATTGGGCTTGATAGGAACAGGCGACTTTACGCACCCCAAGTGGTTTGCCGAATTAAAGCAGAAACTGGAGCCGGACTCGGAACGCAACGGTTTTTTCGCACTCAAAAACAGTGCGTCGCCCGCGCGTTTCATGCTGCAAGTCGAAGTCGCCACTTTCAAGTCCACTCCTAAGAAAGTCCGTAAAGTTCACCACGTAATCTGTGTTCCATCCATTGAAGAGGCGGCGCAGCTCATCGACGTTTACTCTAAGTGGGGTAACCTCGTTGCAGACGGCAGGCCCATGTTCGGCAGCCGCTCTAGCGCCGAACTCGTTGAAAAAACAATGCAAGCGGTTCCCAACGCAGTGGTTTTTCCAGCCCACATTTGGACGCCTTACTTTGGCGCGCTCGGAAGCGAAAGCGGCTTTGACTCGATTCAAGAAGCGTACGAAGACCAATCAAAACACGTTTTTTGCTATGAAACCGGAATGTCGGCGGATCCTGCAATGTGCTGGCGCGTAAGCAGCCTCGACGCGTTTACTCCAGTGAGCTTCAGCGACTCCCACTCTCATTGGCCCTGGCGCTTGGGCCGCGAGTGCACTGCCTTTTCGGACGACGTGCGTTCTTTTACACAACTCTGGGACGCAGTACGGCGCAAGGACCGCAAAAAAATGTTGTTCACAATTGAAACCGATCCTGCTTACGGAAAATACCATTGGGACGGCCACCGCGCCTGCAATTTTTCGTGCCCGCCTGAAGAAAGCCGGAAAATAAACCGTATTTGCCCCAAGTGCAACTCGAGACTAACTATCGGCGTGGAATACCGCGTGGAAGAACTTGCGGATAGGCCGCAAGGCTTTACTCCTTCAGAGGCGATTCCATTCAAGAAACTCCTGCCGTTGCACGAACTGTTTTCAGCAGCTTACGCAACTTCATTGTCGTCAAAGAAAGTAATGACTGATGGCAATGCGTTGGTGCGCCGCTTCGGCTCTGAACTCGCCGTGCTCTTAGATGCGCAAAAGCAGGCGTTGGACGAAGCAACCAACGAAAAAATAACGCAGGCAATCCTGTTAAACCGCGAAGGCAGAATATTCGTGCAGCCCGGCTACGACGGAGAATACGGCGTGCCCCAACTTCCTAGGGCGGCAATGATTGCGGAATCGAAAGAAAACAACGCAGACAAAACCCTTTCAGCGACGGTTAAAACAGAAACGGCTGTGCAACCTCAAATAAGGCAAAAACGCTTGAAAGACTGGTAAAGAAATGGTCCTGTAAACCAGATTGAAAAACCCCGAAGTAGAACGCGTGGTGAAACGGCTATCCGCCCTTGACAAAGCAGTGAAAAGCCGTTCCCTTCCCAAGGTTGTTGCTTTTTTAGAGCCCCACGAACACTGGGTAGTCAGGTACACCGCGTTGCAAGAACTCGCCGAGCCGCCCTTCAACCGCAATGCGGTAGAACACTTTAAAGCGGCTTTGAAAGACGACTACCAAAGGGTGAGGTACGCGGCAGTCGAAGCATTGTACGAATACCGCACGGCTTACGCTTTTAGGGCGTTGGACAATTCGGCAAACGCAGGCGACGCTCATACAGTTAAAGCCGTTGTGAGAATCAAGGAAGCAGGTCTTAAAAACTGGCTGAAAAAAATAGGCGTTAAAGAGGGGTTGATATAAGACTGCCTTGACGAGAGTAAAAAAAAGTTGAAACGAAGCACTACCGTTTCATCCACCAGAAGACGGTGAGCATGACTTCCAGGACGACGAACCAAGTCAAGTCCGGAATTACGGTAAATAGGGTTAGGAACAATAATGCCGCAGTGCCCACCATCCAGAACATGAACGCGTCCATTTCGAGAATCGAGTGGTCGGAATAAGCTGCAGTGCTTTCGCTTCCGCCTTGGGCAGGAGGCGCTTCGCCTCCAGCTTGGCCGCCTGGGCTTAAGGGAGTGGTCTCGCCAGTCTGCGGATCCACCCTCACAGCAAAACCGCATTTTTTGCAGTAAACCACGCTGTTTTGCGCGTCAACATCCAAATTGGGGTTTCCGCACTGCGGGCATGCAACATCCATTTTTTTTCAGCACCGTCTTAAAAGCCGTTAACCAACTGCGTTATATAAAGGCTTTGGGCGGCGCGGATTAAGCCGCAGGTTTCTCTCTTTGCTCTGGTTTGGCGGAGTGGGATTCTATCGCGCTTTCGACGATAGTGATCGAAGTGGCCAGCAACAGCGGTCCGATTATGAAACCGAAGATTCCGAATACGGCGATTCCTCCCAGCACTCCGATGAGTAGGATGAACGGGTGGATGCGTGCCCGTGAACCCACGAAGCGGGCTGCGAAGAAAAACTCTATTCCTATCCAGAGGATCAGGCCTATTGCGAGGACGCCCCACATTGTCATGTATTGGTTGGTTAAGAAGTAGTAAAGCGCCATTGCTCCCCAAATCAATTCAGTGCCTACACTGGGCATGAACGCGAATATTAATATCAGGACTGCAAAAATCAGGCTTGCCTGTATTCCCAGCAGGTAAAAACCTACGAATGCGATGACTGCCTCGAGCAGGGATACTATTACGTTGCCACGGATTATTGCGTCGGCCGTTTTTGAGAGTTTCGTGATTATTTTCCCGTTATCTTTGAAGGGCAGGTATTTCTTGAGGTGGGCTGCGAGTTCATCCCAGTTGCACAATAGGTAAAACATGCCGTTTATAGTGATGAGTATGCCTATTGCGAAGCTCGGAATTGATTGGACTGCCGAGTTGATTGTGCGGTCCAAGACCTCGTTAGCCCATGCTTTGAAGTCGGTCGAGTCGACGTTTACGCTTTTTAGCATAGGTTGGGCTGCAAGCGTATCGATTATTTCTCCGACCCCTTGGCCGTGCGAGGCGGCCTTCACCTGGTTTAAAACGTCTATGGAAATCAGGCAGATTGGTATTACTATCAGGAGGATTGCGGTTACGATGCAAAGCAATGCGGCTATCGAAACGCCGAGCCGAGGTTTGAGTTTAAGGAATAACGGCTTGGCCAAGTAGGCCAAGATGTAAGCTGAAATTATTGCGCCTATAAACGGCAGGGCTATGAATGCCGAAAGCAAAAGCAATCCTAGGACCACTGCCCAAAACAAATAGGCGTGAAGCTGGCGGCGGCGATCCAAATCCATATTACTATATGGTTAGGAGGGGTTGAAAAAACCATGTGTTGGTTGACTGCGTTTGCCGCGCGCGTAGTTTTCTCTCAGCCAACACGAGGGTATATATACAACCTATTGCAATATTGGATAACTAATAAGATATTAGTTTAATTAGATTGGAGTGGGGTGTACGGGTATGGCTGCAAAAAGCGCGGAAGAAAGGTTGATGGAAGGTAAGGTGGATGACGCTCGGCGTTATGCTGACGAAAAGATTGGGGATGCAAGGAAGTACGCCTATGAGGCCAAGGATAAGTTTGACGGTTTGGTTTCTGAGCACCCGCTTGCGTTTGTAGTTGGGGCATTCGTTGGCGGCCTGTTGTTGGGCAAGGTATTGTCGGATAGGCGGTAGATTTTCATGTCATCTGATTGGATTGCTTCTTTTGCCGAGGGGCTGCAAAGCGTTGTAAACGTGTCCGGCGCGGTAAAGGGAGTAATCTCTTCGTCAGTGGCCGAAGGCGTGGAAAACGGTTTTTACAGTATTACTCCGCGCGTCATTAGATTGGTGATAGTCTCCGGACTTCTTTTGACCGGGTTGCTGGTCTTTGCATTGGGGTTTGGGCAGGTGCTTGAGAATACTTTTCAGGCTAAAGGATCCGGTTACTTGCTTGCGGGAGCCGTTTTTATCGCCGTAGGTGCAATCGGTTATGCGTCCAACCGGCGATGAAGAGGATTATTCTTAGTGCATTGGGGTTGTAAGCGGTTGGGTTCGATATTGCCTTTAAATAGCGGTAATGGATTCGTATATTCGGTCGATGGATTCATATGTTCGGTCCATTGATGTGAATGTGCCGCGCGCATGATTGCTAAATTAAGTTGGATGTTGTTTCGATGCCAAATGCCGTTAATTACACTGATGAAGAAATTTTGCTTGCTTTAATTTG
Organism: Candidatus Micrarchaeota archaeon CG1_02_51_15; assembly: GCA_001871495.1. Taxonomy (GTDB): domain Archaea; phylum Micrarchaeota; class Micrarchaeia; order Norongarragalinales; family UBA8480; genus UBA8480. The sequence goes on along the minus strand of MNVG01000010.1, from coordinate 15,896 downwards.
GGTTACGCCCAGCCGGCTAACTAAAGGGCAGATTGGTCGTTTGTTGGGAGTTAAATCGGCAGGGCAGAAGCATTGGAGCGTGCGTTTGGAGCGGCTGTGGAAAAAAAAACTGCTTTCAATCGAACGGTTGAATGTGGGGGAATTGTTTCACGGGTCGCCGATTCTCAAATATTATATTACTCCGGCGAACCTGGAGGCGATTTGGAGTTATTATTTTACTCATTACGACGACCGCCATGGGCTGGTCAACGACCCGTTTCTGACGCCGTTTTCGGCCGGAATCTGGAACGTAAATAGTTCCCCGGAATTTTCCAAACTGGTGGGTTCAAAGTTCAATTTTCATTTCCTTTGTGCCAAGAATGAAGCAAACCCAGTCGCGCTTTCGGATAGGATAAAGTCGCTGAGTAAGGAAAAAATCTGGAAAATTATGGACGCCGTACTCTCGATTGGCTGGAAGACCGAAGCTTACAGGAGAAAACCCGCGCTTATGGAAACGCTGACGCCTGTGCAGAGGAAGGCGTATGACTTGGTGTCGTTGGCATATGGGCAGCAGATAGACGCGCATCCTGCGGACTATAAGAACTTCTGCGAGTTATTCGAAAAAAACTTCAAGTACTACCTCTAAATCCGGCAGGCAGCCGGCTGTTTTTTTGGACCGTTTTCAGCGCAAGCCCCGTGCTTATGAATGATCGCGCCTCCCAGTTCTAAGGTATAGGTATATATAGTAGTATTATATTTGTAATATGTAATAATATTCGTAATAGAATGTTTTGGTGAGTGGTGGGAATGGAGTTGTTAAGCGCGTTCATTTTGGTGGTCGGTTCACTGGCAATTTGGGGCGTAATCTACTTCGTAAATCTGCAGATCGGTTCGCCTGTGCGCGGTACTCCGGGCCGTTCTGGCCGGAAGGGGCAGGCTGTATAGTCGGAGAGTTTAGGGTAAGTTTTGGGGGATTGGTTGGATTGGATTTGTTGGTTGCGTTGGTAGTTATTCTTCTATTAATGTGGTTGTTGGGAGTGTCGTTTGCCGCGTCGGTTGGGAGCTTCATTCACTTGCTCTTGGTAGTAGTAATCCTGGTGGTATTCAGGCTTGTAAGGGGGCAGTCGCTGTCGCTGTAACGTGGTTTGTAAGGGTGGTTTGAAAAATGGGTAAACATAATTTAGTCTCGGGCATTCTCGTTTTGGTCGTAATTCTGATGATTGCGGCTTCTACATATCTGGTGGTGAGTTATACTTCGGATGTCTTGACTTCGGCAGTGGCATTTGCTTCGACGGACCAGATTTCCAAGCTTCAGCTCTGCGGGGTAAACGTTCCTGCTGAATTATTCAAACTTAAAGCCGATATTCCGAATTTCCTGCTTCCTGCCATTTATGTTGGTCTGCCGAGTTTGTTGATAATTGTTGCAATACTGATGTTCATCGCGGGATTCTACTATAGTGATGGAATGGGCGGACGTAGCCACAGCGAAACCGTTACTACTACTAGCAGTCCTAACCGGAGCCGTAGTGGCAAGTATGCACAGGGCAGGCGCGTGGAGCAGACGCGGACGAGCAGGTCGTCCAAGCACGAGGGCAGTTAGAACGAGAACGGTCGCAATGCGCATCCAGTTTAAGCGCGGGTGATAAGCTATGCGGACGCGCAATCCGCAAGGAATACGACAGATGAGACTGAACCGGTCGCAGACTCCAAGGAGGCAGTCCGTAATAGGCGGTCTGGTAAGAAAGTCAAGAAAGAAAACAAGGGGATAAAGAATAAGGGTGGGCAAAGTAATTTGCCAGTCTTTTTCTTAACCCGAAATAGGGGGGGAAGTAGTTTAGTTAATGGCAATATATTTCGAAGTTGGGGCAGTTATAGTCGCGTTGTTCTTTCTTTACGTGTTCGTAAGGTTTCTGTTAAATCCGTTGCACATTATCGCCAACTCGGTTTTGGGTATAGTGCTGTTCTTTTTAATGAACATGATTTTCGGCGCAGGCATTCCGATAACGTTCTTGTCCGTTGGCGTAGTTGCAATAGGAGGCGTACTCGGAGTGGTGCTGGTCTTCTTGCTTCACGTCACGGGCCTGGGCTTTTAGGCCTTTTCTTTTGGCCGTGCAGGAATTAGATTCGAAAAAGATTCGAGAAAATTGAAAGAGGTATTGAAAATGAAGAAAACAAAGGGAACTAAGATGGCTACTGCAGTAAAGCGCGCTGCGAAAACCAAGGGGGGAAAGGGCCGCGTTAGAAACAGGGCCGTGGGTCGAAATATTATGAGGACGTAGGCCTTGAATTATTTGGCCAGTTTGGGTTCTTTTAAAGAACCGCTGGCCATAGCGTCGCGTCTTTTTCGGTATTAATAGTCAGCGGTATTTAAATATGAGTATATTAAAAAAATATTTGGTGGAAATTAGCGCAAAAGTAAGGGGGGTTACAGAGTCGTTGTTGCAAACGTGCGAGGCGGTCGTAACCGTATTTGAATTCTCTAGTTTTGCTCGGCTATTAAGGGTTCGGGCGGTTCCGTTAGTATTAGTGTAAAAGGGGAGTTGATTGAAGACATGGTTTCGATAGTAAGGCTTTCGGTTTTAGCGTTTTTTGTGTTAGTTTTCGCAGTACAGCTTTCAGCTGCGGTTGCGCCGCTTGACGTCACTCCGCCAAGTCCGCCTGAGCTCGTTTATATGACCAGGTTCGTTCCTTCCAACGAGATTAGACTAGGCTGGCTGGCCGGTTACGACAATGCCGGCGGAAGCGGAGTCTGCAGCTACAACGTTTATTTAAACGAGAGCTTCATCGCCCAGGTTGACGGCAGGGGTAACGTTTCCTACTTGTTCACTTCGGCCGTTAAAGGAGATATCTACGTTTTTTACGTGACTTCAGTTGACTGCGTTGGGTTAGAAAGCGGGCCTTCAAACACCGATTCTTCATACGTGTTCGACCGTCCGACTGCACCTTACCTGCATTTCATGCAGGCAAGCCGGAGTTTCAACGACGTTTGGCTAAACTGGACGGGCGTTACCGACTTTCCGGGAATTACGGGATACAACATCTACGCCTATAACGCGTCCTTCCTTTCGCTGCCTGCAAATTATCATGAATACTATTTGCTTGCCTCAGTGCCGGTTAACCAAACGAATTATACCGACAACGCAACCCGAGTTTACGGCGATTGGTACGTTTATTTCGTTCGGGCGTTTAACGCAACCGGTGATGAAGGAAGATTAAGTAACACTGTTTTTACCGATTACGACACTTTGCCTCCAATTTCCGGCATTTCGTTCGTAACTCCTCCGTCGCTTCAAGGCTCAGGCGGATGGTTCCGCAGTGACGTTTTAGTAAACATTACTTCCTTCGACGAAGTAAGCGGCGTTAACAAGGTGCGTTATGCCGTTGACGGCGTGAAAAACGTTTCCTACAACCGCAGCGGTTACAAGAGCGGAATTTCCAACTTAGTCTCGGTTCCGGGCGTGGAAGGAATCCACTTGGTGGAGTTCCAAGCGCGCGACCGCGCCCGCAACTGGGAGGCCGTGCAGAACCTGAGCGTTCCAGTCGACTGGACTGCGCCTTCTGCTCCCGTGCTCTCCGGAGTTTCGCCTTCCACCAACGGCTTGGTGGAATTGTCGTGGAATGCTTCCGTCGACGCGCTGTCCGGCATCGGATACTACGCAGTCTACTGTGATGCTATCAACGCCGACGTCGGAGCCGAATACTCTGCCAACACTACTGCCTTGCAATACTCTTTTGCAGTATCAAATCCGGGCTATTATTACTGCCGGGTTCAGGCATTCGACATTGCGGGAAACAGCGTTTACTCTAACGAGATTTCGGTGAGAGTAGACGCCGTCGGTTCGCCTACTCCTACTCCGACGCCTACTCCGGTGCCTCCGTTGGCGCCTCCTGCTCCGTTTTATAGCAATGGTGGCGGCGCGTCCTACCCGATTCCCCAGCCTGCTGCCGCAACTCCAGAACCCACTGCCGAGCCAACTGCAACCCCTGCTCCCGAGGCTGGAGAAAGTTCTTCGCCTGCGGCATCTTCGGTAACTCCGACTCCGGAACCAACTGCAACGCCGACTCCGTATCCTACTCTTAACCCGGATGACTTTGCCGGGCCCGGCGTTGCTCCAAGCAGCGCAACCGGTTTCTTCACCCTTTCGAACAACTGGTTCTTGGGGTTGTTGATAATACTGGTTTGCTTGGCTGCAGTAGGACTTTATTACGCCTACGGCAAGAATCCGAAGAAGAAGGAATAAGCTTTTTTGTTTTCGGCAGGGGGTTTCCCCTGCGTTTTGTTTTGTTTAGCTCCGGCTTTACGCAAGCGGCTTGAAAGGGTATTTATTCAATGCATTGTTTAGGCTTGTTCAAGCACAAGGGGCGGAATTAATGGCTTTGAACAAAGCAATGCGCGTAACGAAAAGTACTCCTGTTGTCAGTCACTCTGAGCTGTCTGTCTTGCGTGAACTTGCTATTGAAAAAGGCAATCCCTTTACGGGTTTCAGCTATCGTGGGCCCAAGTTAAGTGAGGAGTTTAACGCGGCCTTGGACCGTCCGGAGTACAAGGGGGTTTCAGGGCCAAACAGGTTGGCTGCGCACTTGGATGAGGCAATTCGCAAAAATGGTTACGGCAAGCAATTGGCGGACGCGGCAGTAGAAAACGGTGCAAACCCCCAATTGTTAAACTGGCTTTCCCAACGGCTGGTTTTCGAAAACGACCTTTTTCGCCAAGTCGATATTGCTAAAGCGCTTTTGGAACATCACGGTTGGCAGGGCCGCAAGGCGGTTCTCGGCGCATTGGATTCGAACAACCAAAGCGTTCGTTTTGCTTCGATTACCCACTTGCCGAATTATTTGAATTCATTTTCGCCGCGGGAAAAAAAGGTTGCTTTAACCAAGCTAGTCGAAAGGGCGGTTAAAGACGAGGCGCCTATTGTGCAAGACCGCGCGTCTTGCGTGCTTGCGCAGGTAATGAACGGCCATCGCGATAACCGGCTTTCGGACGAACACGTTGAGTCTACTTTGGCTTACTTACGCAGTTCGCTTGCGTCTTCACGCGGCGCGGTTTCCGCAAAAAGCGCGGAGTTCTCTCTTGCAGTTGCGTTTGCCAAAACAGTGGAGGCTGCATTGTCGCGTAAACTGGTTGACGCGCGGAATCACCAAGCCCTGCGTTCTTTTGCAGGACAAGAGTGGACTTTCCAAGTTTTTTGCGATAAACTAAGCGCGGTTTTGGACCGCAACAAAGTTGAACCCGTTCACAGCGGATTGGCTCCGTCTCGAGCGCTTACTCCTGCTGGCTTGAGAGCCATTCGAAGCGGAGGAAAGCAAGGCCGTGCAACTGCAGCCAGTGCGCATCGAGGACAACTTGCTGCGTAATTTGCCCGGGGTTTGGAAACGGGTTGAAAAAAGGGGGATTGCGGCTTGAAGGAAGCTTTATTGTACGACGCGCTTGCAAAAAAGGCAGTAAAGTGCAGGCTGTGCAGCCGTTATTGTCGAATTGCAGAAGGGAAGCGCGGCTTTTGTTTGGTGCGCGAAAACCGCGGCGGGAAACTGGTTTCACTATCTTACGGCAAGTGCACTGGGTTGGAGATAGACCCTATTGAGAAAAAACCGTTTTTTCATTTAAAGCCCGGTTCCAAAGTGCTTTCGTTCGGAACTCCCGGCTGTAACTTCAGGTGCAAAGGCTGTTTGAACTGGAGCCTGTCGCAGGCTCCTTGCATTTCCTTGCAGGCGTTCGACCTTCCACCTACTCTTCCTAAAGACATTGCGCGCACTGCTGTTGCCGAAGGCTGTAGCGGCGTTGCTTATACTTATAGCGAACCGACTGTTTTCTTCGAGTACGCGCGGGACATTATTCTGACAACGCGTAAAATTGCGCCTGAAAAGTTTCATGCATTCGTTTCCAACGGGTATTTTTCAAGAGAGTGCTTCGAGCTCATCAAACGCGAGCATTTGCTTGATGCAATCCGCATTGACTTGAAGTTTATCCGTGATGATGCCTACGCGGAGTATACCGGCGGAGCCCGGCTCAAGCAAGTGCAAGAAAGCATCAAACGCGTTTACCAATCCGGCATTCACTTGGAGGTAATCAATCTCGTGATTCCCGGCTTGAACGACTCGGAAGACGACGTGCGCGCACTAAGCAGTTGGGTTGCCGGAGTTGGAAAAGACATTCCCTTGCACTTCATACGGTTTTTTCCGATGCACGACGCGCAAGGTATTAAGGCCACTCCGTTGAATATGCTTTCGAACGCCAGGAAAATCGCGGAAGAAGAGGGAATTGAGTTCGCTTACGCCGGCAACACTTTGGTTGACGGCGTTGAGGATACGGCGTGCCCCGATTGTGGACTGGTTTTGGTGAAGCGAAGGGGAATGGCGGTGCTTGAAAGCGTTTTCGCTGAGGCATCCGCGGACGAAAAAAAGGACCCGTGTTGTCCGCAGTGCGGCCGGACACTGAATTTCGTGCTGTGATTCCGCGTTCTTGCGTGCTAATGGTTTTTTTAATTATCGTGATGTTATTCCAAGTGGTAAAGCGGGTTCAGTGACGTAGTGTACAAAAAGTTTTTTTTGTGGAGTTGGTTTTGTAAACATGCCTTTTCATCGTATTTTAGCCTGGATTTCCAGCATTTTCGGCAAGCGCAAGCGTTTTTCTCTGGGGTTGTACGGTAACGTCAACGTAGGAAAGTCAACGTTGGCTAACCGCATCAGCCGGGATTGGACCGGCGAGGAAATGAGCAAGATAAGCGAGGTTCCGCACGAGACGCGTACTGTTGTGCGCAAGGAGCGCGTTATAGTGAAAGTCAAAGACCGCGAGTTGGACATGAACTTGTTGGACATGCCCGGCATTGCCACTAAAGTGGATTACCGCGAGTTCGTGCAGTACGGCTTGTCGCAAGACGAGGCGCAACAGCGCGCAAAAGAGGCGACTAAAGGCATTGTCGAGGCAATAAAGTGGCTCGAGCACGTTGAAGCGGCTTTGGTTGTAATGGATTCCGCGCACGACCCTTACACTCAAGTGAACCTGACTATTTTAGGCAACTTGGAAGCACGCGGAATTCCAGTCGTAATAGTCGCGAACAAAATCGATTTAAAGAAGTCCCGCGTTGATAGGATAAAAGAAGCTTTTCCCCAGCATTCGGTTGTGGGCCTGTCTGCCAAGACGGGAGAGAACATGAAGAAGTTGTATGAAGCGATTGCAGCCAAGGTTTGAAGTTTCGGTGTTGTGTGGTATGAGCGTTAAAATAGAGTTTGTTTCCCAGCGCGTGTTGTCAAAGAAAGGCGAAGAGGACAAGCTCAACTTTATACTCAATTCCGTAAAGAAAGACAAGATACTGGTTTTGGAAGAGCCGCTTTCAGGCGAAGAGGAGGCGAAGCTCATTGAAAAGACTATGGGCGCCGTTTCAAAAGACTTTCCCGGAATAGAAGTGTGTACGTTAGGCAAGGTAGCCAACGACGTTCGGGGCGTGGTCATCAAAATATTGGGCGGCCGTTCATCGGGACTTACGGTAGTGGGCCCGTCGAATTTGGTGAAGCAAATCAAGCGCGACCCCCACAAGTTGCAGTTGCTTGCAGGCAAGTGAGGTGCGGCGCCTGTTCTGCAGTGTTGCGTGCCCTCGCGGGCGGTCATCAAAGTGTTTTTATATTCTTACAGTGAAATTTTGTCCGAAGCGTTTTAGCGTCGCATTAATGGAGGGTTTGATTAAGTATGGAAAGTATTTTGGGAGACGCGTTGAGGCACTCTGGCAAAACCGCGGGTTCGGGTTTGAAGTTTAATAAGGACAGCGAGTTTTTCGAAACCCCTAAGATAATGGTAATCGGATGCGGCGGCGGCGGATGCAATTCAATAAACCGCCTTGCCCGTGCAGGAATAAAAGGCGCGGAAATGGTTGCAATCAACACCGATAGGTTACACTTGACTACTGTTTCCGAGTCCGTAAAGAAAGTGCTCATCGGAGCCTCCATCACCCGCGGCCTCGGAGCCGGCGGATACCCCGAAGTCGGTGCAAAGTGCGCCGACGCATCCAGGGAAGCGCTTGAAAAAATAATGGACGGCGCAGACCTCGTTTTCCTCACTGCAGGAATGGGAGGCGGAACCGGAACAGGCTCGGCGCCGGTAGTCGGCGAAATCGCCCGCAAGGAAGGCGCAATAGTGATTTCAATAGTCACTTATCCGTTTGCATTAGAGCGCGCGCGCCTGGAGAAGGCAGACCAGGGCCTTGAAGCGCTCAAGCCCAACAGCGACACCATAATCGTAATCGACAACAACCGCCTCGTGCAAATCGTGCCCAACCTGCCAATAGACCAGGCCTTCAACGTTGCCGACGAGATAATCGCCCGCGCAGTGCGCGGCATCACTGAAACCATTACTACGCCCTCTTTGGTGAACCTAGACTTCGCGGACGTGCGTGCGGTAATGTCGAACGGCGGCGTTTCAATGATTGCAGTGGGCGAAGCCAAAGGAACTAACCGCGCCAAGGAAGTGGTTGCCAACACCCTCAACCACGCGCTGTTGGACGTGGACTTCACCGGAGCAACCGGAGTGCTGTTGCATGTCACCGGCGGGCCCGACATGACGCTCGGAGAATGCAACCAAATCGGCGAGGCTCTTACTGAAAAAGTGGATCCGAACGCAACCGTAATCTGGGGCGCGCGCGTCGACCCGCAGTTCGAAGGCAAGATAGAAGCCATTGCAATCTTCACCGGAATCCAAAGCCCCTACGTCCTCGGAAAAAGCACGCGCGAACCCTCCCGTGCAAGCGGCCGCGCCTCACGCGGAGACGTCGCAGACATAGAATTCATGTAATGACGGGCTAAGCGTTCCATCGTTCGGGCGGTATCCTACTGCTGGGAAAAGAAGTAGGCGGTTGTTTGAACGGTGAATATATGTTTGGAAGCACTGCCGACGCGTTCAGGCTTGCCAAACGGCATTTCAACGATATTAAGCGCAAGCTGCCTCGGGACATTGCTTTTCACGAAATTCCTTTTGACGCCGTGCTTCGTACAACCGTGCGCGTCTTGTCTTCCCATCCCGCGTTTAGCGTGGACGAGGGTAGCCGTGCAGTGCTGCGGCTTCGTCTACAGGAAGACGGGCTTCATCCTTATGAACGGTATGAAATAGGGCATCGCTTTTTCTTGGAGCGGGTTGTTTCACACCTTAAAGCCGAACTGAAAGGAAAAGGAGGGTTGTCTTCGACCAGCAACGAGAACTTGCGCACGGTTCTTGGCAAATTGTTCTATGCTTCGCCGTCTAAGCAGTTTAAAGAAAGCAGTTCGGCAGTGGACGCGTTAAGCTCCGAACTTGGCGTAACTCGGGCAAGTAGACTAATTTTCCGAGCATTTGAACTGTGGAGAGAGCATGCGCAACAATATAAGGCGGCAAAGGATAAACCCGAAAGCGAAGGCGCGATGGAGCAGCTTGTAGATATGTTTGTAAATCCGAGCGTGCATTACTCCGGAATGATACAATATCCTGGCGCGCCCGCCAGACGGTTGGAGGGCATTGAAAAAACAACTTGAACTGCACGCAAAGGGCAAAAAAGTCATCAAGTATACCGGAAGTTAAAACAGTTCGGTTTCGCATCTATTTTTATTGCTGTTTTCGTTTGTCTTTAGCGCACGCCCGAGCCTGGGTTTCGGAGGAGAGTTTGATAATGCTTGGAATAATTGCTTTGAACTTGAAGGCCTATATCGAGAGCACCGGCGAAGCTGCGTTGTTGCTGGTGGAGGCCGCGGACGCGGCGGCCAAGGACTACCCCAAGGCGGAGGTAATCGTCTGCGTCCAGGCTCCCGAACTGCGCTGGGTTTGCGGTAAGGGATTCAAGTTCGCCAAGGTTTTTGCCCAGCACGCCGACTTTGAAGCGCAAGGCGCGCATACCGGCGCAGTGGTCCTAGAGGCGTTGGTTGACGCCGGCGCCGCGGGCACGCTGGTTAACCACGCCGAAAAAAAAGTTTCATTGACGCACGCCGAAAAAACGATTGCGCGCGCCAACTCGTTTGGATTGCGGACAATTGCCTGCGCCAAGGACGTCCTCGAAGGCGAGGCCCTCGCCGAGTTCAAGCCAACTGCGGTTGCAGTCGAACCCCCTGAACTGATAGGAAGCGGAGTTAGCGTGAGCAAAGCCAAGCCGCGCGTGATCGAGGATGCGGTGAAGCAAATCAAGCACGCCAATCCCTGCGTGCAGGTCCTGGTTGGAGCCGGCGTTTCCAACGCCGCCGATGTCGGCAAGTGCTTCGAACTCGGAGCCGAAGGCGTGCTTTTGGCAAGCGCGTTCGTCAAAGCCAAGAACCCCGAAGATTGGATGAGAAAGGCGCTGGATGCGGTTCCGTGAAGGGATTACATTTTTTTCGGCGCGACAATCCCCAGTATTTCCAGGCCGTTCTCTAACACCGTTGCGGTTGTCTTTACCAACGCGAGCCTGCGGACCGCCGCCTGCTTGGTCTCTGCTTTGAGCACGGGGCAGGATTCGTAGAAAGAACTGAAGTCCGCGCACAGCTTGAGCAGGTAGTCGCATACCGAGTGTGGCGCAAGCGAGCGCGCCGCCGCCTTCATTGTAAGCGGATAATCGGCCAGCGTGCGGGCCAGCCTGCGTTCCTCTTCCTGCATTCCGCCTTTCAAGGCCGGTTTTAACTCCCCTGCCTTGTGGAGTATGTTCCTGCAGCGCACGAGCGTGTACTGGACGTAAGCGCCGGTGTCGCCTTCGAAGGAAACCACGCGTTTAGTGTCGAAAACAATGTTTTTATCCGCTCCCACGCGCAAGAAAGCGAACTTCGTTGCCCCTACTCCAACCGCCGCCGCTGCTTTGTTCATCTCTTTTTCCGAATACTCTTCGCCCGTGCGTTCTTCAGTCTTTTGCCTGCGGGCCAAAATTTCGTTCTTTGCCTCTTGCGTCGCGTCGTCCAACAAGTCGCTTAGGAAAACAATCCTTCCTTTTCTCGTAGAAAACTTGCCTTCAGGCAACGAAATCAACCCGTAGCCAACGTGCTGCAGCCTCTTCGAGTACGGCCTGCCGAGAATCTCAAGTATCTTGAAAAACTGCCTGAAGTGCGCGTTCTGGTCCGAGCCCGTGACGTAAATACACTTGTCAAAACCGTGTTTCTTCCAACGCCAGTCCGCCAACGCCAAGTCCCTAGTTGAATACAACGTGGTGCCGTTAGAACGCAGTATCACCAGGTTGGGCAGTCCATAATGTTCGAGGTCTGCAACGGTTTCGCCGTTCTTGTCCTTGAACGCAATGCCTTTCTTGACTGCCTCTGCAGCAGCTGCCTTGGCCGGCAAGGAAAGCGAACTGTCGAAAATCTCTTCTTCAAACGAAACTCCGAGCAGTTCGTAGTTCTTTTCCAACGGCGCCAAGCTGAGCTCGCGCACCCGTTTCAGCTCCTTCTCGACTTGCGCGTCACCGTCTTCCATTCCTTCAAGCGCCGTGCGAACTTCTTCTTTCAATTCAGGGTTGCCTTCTATCTCCTTGTTGATGCGCACGTAATAATCAACCAGTTCTTTTTCGTCGCGTATGTTGGTTGCGCCGTACTTGCGCAACCCTACTAAAAGCATTGCCACTTGCGTTCCGGCTTCACACAAGTAGTTCGAACCGATTGCATTATAGCCTCGCAGTCGTAACAACCGCTTGATGGAATCGCCGAGAATAGTCGAACGAATGTGGCCTACGTGCAAAGGCTTTCCCACGTTAGGGCTGGAATAGTCGATTGTAACCGTCTTTCCGTTGCCTTCAGTGCCGCTTCCGTACTTCGGACCCTGCTTAAGCGCCTCGCTTACTGCAGAGTCAAGGAGTCCCTCTGAAAAAAAGAAGTTAACAAAACCGTTTACTGCCTCGCAACGCGCAAATTCTTCGCCCAAGCGCGGCGTAATTTCGGCCGCCATTTTTTCAGCAAGCTCCTTGGAGTTGCGGCTTAATTCTTTTGCAGCTGCAAAGCACGCGAAAGCCAAGTCTCCTTGTTCGCGTTGGCGCGGCCGCTCTACAGATGCAAGAGCGCGGCTCCCGAGACGCTTGAGTTCTTGCGCAACCAGTTCCTTGGCTTCGGAAACGGCTTTTTCAACAGCTGAAAGTCCGGTCATATAACTTTTCTCCATTTCAGCTGTGGCGTCTACCCTTTTCCTCTTAACAGTTGTTGTTGCAGTCGTTGCCGGCTCCCGACACATTGGGAATGCATATGTTGTATGCTCCCCACTGGGTACACCCTGCCGCGCGGCAAGTGTTGTTAGTCGAGGCCGCCAATTGGAATACGTTGACGTTAAAGTCGTCTTTTGCTCCAAAGTTGCCGCAAGCCGAGTTGTTTGCGACATTGTTTGCTTCGGCGTCCCACTGCAAGTTTATTCCCGTGCCAAATGCCTGAACAGGGTTCCCGTTGTAAGACGCGTTGTTGTCGTTTACCCTGCTCAAGTTCGTGTTGGAAAGCGAGAGGCCTTGGTTTGTGTTGTAACACAAGTAATTGTTCGAAACAGTGTGGTTCTGGCCGTTTGTCAGCGTGATTCCGTTCGAGTTGTTAGACGCGTTGTTGTTCGAAACCGTGTTGTTCTTGGTGTCCATCACGCTCCAGCCGAAACTGGTTAACCCGATGCCGGTTACCGAGTTTGCCGCCGCCACGTTGTTCGTGACGTTGGTGAAGTTGGATTCCTGCAGTTGAATGCCGCCCAAGTTGTAGTCGAAGCGGTTGTTGTCTATTGACGAGTATTCGGTTATCATATACGTTCCGTAGTTTGTGTTGTAGGATACGTTGTTGTAGTTTAGCGTGCAGTATTTGCCGGTAATGTTTATCCCGTTGTTGGTGTTGTTGTAAACCTTGTTTCCAGTGAAATTGGCTTCCTTTCCAACCGATCCGCCCTGCGAGATTATTCCGTCGGTGTTGAACGAAATGTTGTTGTACGAGAAGTTGCTGGAATTCGTGACTTCAAGGCTCATTCCAGTGTCAAACTTGGTGAAATTACATTGGGTTACCGTGACGTTGCTGGTGTTGCCCGCTGCAAGTCCAGTGCCTCCGCCTTCTCCCTTTCCGGTTACTGCATAACTGTTGCCGTATAGCCAAACATCGCTCACGTTTATCGCCAGACAGCTGACCGTTGAAGAAAAGCTCAGGCCTAGGCAGTATACTCCGGCAAAAGCGAGCGTCTTGCACGATGTGACTAAAGTGCAGGGGCAGTTGTTACTGCAGCTGCCGGTTGTCGCTGCACTAGGCACGCATATGTTGTACGCTCCGCCTTGAGTGCACCGTTCTATTCCGCAAGTGTTGTTGCCTGAACTCGCCATTTGCAGTGCCTGCGTGTTCACGTCCCCGTAGTAAACGTTTTCGCACATGAAGTTGTTGCTCACGTTGTTGTTGTTTGCGTCAAACTCTAGGCGCAGCCCGTATCCGGAAAAATCCGAACGGCCGTTTGCAGTCACGTTATTGCTTAATATGCTGTTGTTGTACGACTTAGTCAGCTGTATTCCGGAGTAATTGTTGTAGTAAACGGTGTTGTTGGTGACGAAGTTGAAACGGGTTTCAGATAATACGATTCCAGTGCTCCCGCCGTAAGAAACATTGTTTCCAGATATAGTGTTGTTATAACAAGTCGTAATTCCAGTCAGTCCTTCTAAGTATATTCCAGCGTAAGTAGTATTGAATACGGTGTTGCCGGTTATGCTAGTGAAATTTACGTCGTCAAGATAGATTCCCTGCAGTCCGTTGCCGGCTAGGAAGTTGTTATCTAACGTAGAGTTTTTCCCGCTGTAATAAATTCCGACGTTGGAACTGTAGGACGCGTTGTTGCCGCTGATTAAAGTGTAGTTGCCATTGACGTTCATTCCGTGCCAAGTGTTGTTTGCCAGCCGGTTGTTCGTGAAGTTCGCTTCCTTTCCTTCGTAGCCGCCACTCGAGTTTATTCCGTATAGGTTGTAGGAAACGTTGTTGTTGTCGAAAACGCTGTCGTTAGTAACGTTAAGGCTCATTCCGGTAGTGAATTGCGTGATGTTGCAGTTGCGTATCGTGATGTTCGAGGCTGCCGAAGGAAGGGATATGCCGGTGCGAGGTTTTGTAAAACCCGGGCCTGTAATAGTATATCCTTTACAATCGAGTTCAATGTCGTCCTCTATAAACACCATGCAATCACCTGGCGCTACGATGCTTTGGTTAAGGCAGTATACTCCTGCAGTAATACTGGCGTTGCATTCCGTGAAATTGTTTAAGCAGCCGCTGCTAGTGTAGGAAGAGTAAGTGTTGTTAGTCGCCGCAAACGCGCATTGCCCTGCAGTGTCGCACAAGTAGACGTTCCAGCGGAAGTCTCCCGGGCCTGAAAGAGTGTAAGTAAAGTAGTTGGTGGCGCCGTCTGTTATTGCCGACGCGTTTAACGCCCGTGACTCCCAAGTTCCCGTCTCGTTGGTGAACAACGAGGCGTTCTTTAAGGCCGCATAATCGTCGAAAGGAGTATAATTGAAGTCAAGGGTGGCTCCGTTAATGTACGACCCTCCGTTGGGCGCGCCTAATGAAACCGAGGGGTAGGCGTTGCCGCTGCCCATGTCTACACCCGTTACTCCATAGGCCGGCGGCGGGCTGGTTAAGTTTTCAATCGACTCCCTAATTCCGGCTTCAGTATAAACAGTCTGGTTCTCAGTCGGCGCATAAATTGCGCTCTGCAGCAGGAAGTTGACTGCAAGCACGAACGCTATTACCGTGCCGCCCAAAAGCAGGAATTCAATGGCAGTCTGTCCATTTTTCATTTCCGAAAACCTTTTACCTTAAATTCAATTGCGCGCGCATTTAAATCCCTTGTCGCACGCGCCGAAAACAAAAAGACTGCGTGGATGAAAACCAATAATCCAAAGGCTAAACCGCTTGAATGCCGTCCTAAAGCCGGCACGCCACCCATACTTCCGACTACGGTAAGGTTTTCGTAGTCATTAAGGGACTCGTTTATCTCCGACCCCCGCGATTCAGTCTCGTTCTTGGCCGGCGCGAAAACATTGCTTTGTACCGCTAGCGCAATGGCAACTACGAACAGCATTACTGCGCCTATAAGTATGACGAATTCCATGGACGTTTGGCCGTTGTTTCGCATGCGGTAATCAAGCGCGCGTTGGAATATAAACCTCTTTTAACCAAATAAGTAACGCAGTTTCGGCTAGCTGGGGAGCTAGGGGTTCCCTGTAGACGCCAAATCCCCTTCAGGGCGCGGCGAAACCGCGGCGCGGATCCAAAAGGCGGTATTCGGCCTTGAGACACTGTCGTAGACTCTTTGT
Source organism: Candidatus Micrarchaeota archaeon CG1_02_51_15 (assembly GCA_001871495.1). Classification (GTDB taxonomy): domain Archaea; phylum Micrarchaeota; class Micrarchaeia; order Norongarragalinales; family UBA8480; genus UBA8480. The sequence continues at coordinate 708 of MNVG01000010.1, read as the reverse complement.
CCTGTGTTACGCGCGATTACGCAAACCGAGCCAGGCCGGAAGGAGCAACTCTAAGCGCAATCGCGTGTGCTCGCAGACAACAAGGACGAGGCAAGCCCCAAGAAACCGGGTGTAACCTTTGTTTTCAAACCGTGAACGCCGAAACTGCACTTTTTAATTCTACAAAAAGCCTCCGACGAGGATTGAACTCGCGACCTCCTGTTTACGAGACAGGCGCTCTACCACTGAGCTACGGAGGCGGCATACTTACGTAAAATTCAGCCAACTGGTTTTTGAACGCAGTGGTTTTTTATTGCTTCTTTTCCTCCGTTTAACGTCCTATGAACACCGCTTCTGCGTTACTCAGCCTCATAATCGTCCTAGTCCTGGCAATAGCTGCTTTCAGAACCAAGCTCTTAAGCGAAACCGGCACCATTGCAGCAATAGTAGTCGGTGCATGCTTGTTCATCCTCCCAATTGCACCAATCGAAGGCTGGATTTGGTTCCTCCTGCTGGCAACCTTCTTCATTTCTTCTAGCGCAGTCACTCGGTTCAAAAAACACTTGAAGCACGAAGTAAACCAAGACTTTGCAAAAGGAGGCGTGCGTGACTTGGCGCAAGTAATAGCCAACGGCGCAGTCGCAGTGTTCCTCGCCGCCTTATATCACGCTTTCCCCCACCCAGTGGTATTCGTTTCGTTCGTTGCGGTAGTCGCGGTTTCCAACGCCG
>MNVG01000022.1:5364-13422 GCA_001871495.1 Candidatus Micrarchaeota archaeon CG1_02_51_15 | reverse complement strand
CATTGGATGCTCTGCGGAAGGGAAACGCGCGCTGTGGCTACTGCCACTGCTTCTTGTGCAGGAGTTGCAGGGGTTGCGGCCGCGGTTTCCTGCGTACAAGTGATTGTATCACCTACTTTCTTGACCGACTGTTCCGCATAGTCTTCAGGCAATTGGACGCAAAAGACGTACCCGCTAGAGTAAACGTCTATCGCGTGCCCGGTTGTTTCCAGCCTGCTACCCGCATAAGAGTATCCGAGTTGAACCGCGGTTTTGACGAAGCGCTTCAAGTCCGCTTCGCTTTTGAAACAAAAGTCTATGTCGCGCGTGCTTTCTTTGAGGCCCAACAGAGTCAATGCAGTGCCTCCGACTGCAACTGCCGTAATCCTTCAGCCCAGGAACCGGTCGACACGCGCCAATATGGCATGCAAGCTTTCCGCATCCATGCGACAATAATGGGCTTTGCGCTTATTAATGTAGTCTAATACACAATTTTTGTATTTTATTATACAATAATTGTATCATTTGCTTTGGAAACCGGGGCGCGCGTTTTGGAGTGCCTTCGGCTGGGGGGCTGTAAAAAAGAGTGAGAGGAACGGGTTTTATTTCGTGCCGTTTCCGTTTGTTTTGCCGTTCTTGCCGTTTGTGTTGCCGTCTTTGCCGTTGGTTTCTGCCGCCGTTTCGGTGGGGGGTTTGGGTGCGAGTGCTTGCGTGCCGCCTTCGCGGAATATTGCAGCGAGTGTGGCGATGATGATTATGAACAGTACGATGGCCAGTCCGATTAGTGGTGCGTTGCCAGATGTGAACAATCCGGTTGCGCTTGAAGGTGAGGTAGTTGGGTTGAGTTCGGTTGTTTCAGTCGTAGTTGTGTTGAGCAGTGAGGTTATGAGAGGCGCGCCGGAGTAGTACTTGAGGTAGTCGCGGGCGAGTTTTTCGTCAACTGTGTAGGAAGTGGTGAATGCTTCACTGGGTCTTAGTGAGTCGAGGTTCCAGTAGGCAGTGCTTTGTTCGCGGCCGGTTGGTTCTACTGTAAAGCGTAGCGACGGGTTGTTTGTAAGGAGGTAAGGCAGTAGTTCGGTTATGCGGAAGGTTTCAAGCGTTTGTTGCGAGGGGTTGGAGAGCAGCAGGGTTATTGTCGAGTATGCGCCTGTTGGCAGCGAGTGGTTGGCGCGGACTACCAACTGGCGTTGTAAGTCGAGGGTGAAGGTTTCGTTTGGCGTGCTTACCGTCACTAGGTAGTTTTGGGTTTGAGTGTAGAGTATGGAGCCGTCGACTATTGTTGCGTTTCCTGCGTCGGAAGGCGACGTGGATGCCGAAGGGCCGCTTGAGGGAATCGGGGTTGCCGTCGGAGTTGGCGTTGGAGTGGATACTGCCGTGCTGGGGCCGTTGGGTTGGTTGGGTGGAACGTAGGGCGCCGGAGTCGACGTTGGAGTGGGCGTGGGTGCAGGCGGGGCGTAGGAGAGTACGAAGTTTGCTTGAGTTGTATTGCCTGGGTTTATTTCGAGGTCGTAAATGGTTTGGTTTGAGTAGTTGGTTAGTGAAGCGGTGGCGTTGTAGTTTCCTGCAACGAGTTCAAGTGCATACAGTCCGGCGAGTCCGGAGTAGGCAGAGCGGCTGTTTGCTTGTATTAACGCGTTTTGGAGTGCGTTGGAGTTGTTGTCAAGCACTTGGCCGCTGAGGAAGCCGTGTTGGGTTATTGTGAAGTCCAACCACGCGCGTGTTGCGTTTGCGAGCGTTACGGTAGTGGAGTTGCTTTCGTGAAGTGGTGCATAGGCGGTTACGGAGTATTGGCCGGGCGCGAGCGAGAGGCCGTAGTAGCCGTCTGCCAGGGCGTGTGCTGTTAAAGAGTTTGCTGACACTGACGCGTTTGCAACGGGTTGGCCATACGAGTTGAAGACGCGGCCTTCGAGCACGGTTGCCGAGTCGTTGACTTCCACTGCAGTGGTTGCGTTGATTGAAGTGCCGTTTATAGTTGCAGTGATTTCGTGCGTTCCTTGTTCGTTGCCTGCAGCGAAGGTTGTTGACGCTTGGCCCATGAAGTCGGAAGAGGCGTTGTCAAGAAATAGGGTTGCAGTTGAGTTTGCGGGAGCGGAGACGATTTCGAAGAGAACAAGTGTTCCTTCAACAACGTTGCCAAAATCGTCGGTTGCCTGGCCGGTTACGATTGAAGTGCCGTTTTGCAGGATGATTGGAGGCATTGCATGGGCAGTCAACTGTATTGCAGGGCCGGGCACGAAGCGTACTTGAGTAGTATTGTATACGGCGTTGGCTGCAACGGTTATTGCTGCATTGCCCGCTGTTGTTCCGGAAGTGAGGTTGGTGAACGCGATTCCGTGTACGAGGGTTACCTGGGTTTGCAAGAGAGTGCCGAGGCTGGTGTTAAGGGATGCGTTTTCGTTTTCAACGGGGTTTCCGTAAGAGTCCCACGCGGTTATCGCAAGCGTCGCATTCGAGCCGTTGACTTGGATTGAAGACGGGTCTGCATTGATTTCCAAGTAGAAAATCACGTTGGGAACGATTGTTACAAAAGCGCTTGAAGTTGCGTTGCCTGCACTTGCAGTTACGTTTTCGTCACCGGTGTAGAACGCAGTGAAAAATCCGCTCGAGTTTATCGCTCCATTTCCGGTTGTAACATTCCATTCGATTAAAGCGCTAGACGGGTTTCCGTACTCGTCGAAAGCAGTTGCGTTGAACTGAATTGATTCGCCTGCGCGCAGGGTTGCGTTGGAAGGCGATATTTCAACCGATGTTGGAGCGCTTGAAAGCACGGTTATTGAAACGTTTGCCTCCGAGTGGCCGTTGGACGCGTTGATTACGTAAACTGCAGCAAGGGTTGTCGAAGCGTTTACTTCAGCGATTCCTCCGTTGGTCAAAGCGGATGAGTTGGACAGATTAAGGTTTGCGGGCGCTTGGAATTCCACGATTGTTCCATCGGGCGCGGGGTTGCCGTGTTCGTCGGAAAGGTTGGCAATGAACGTAATGTTTTGTCCTGCCAGTGGCGAGTAATCGCTTGCTTCAAGCGAAATATTGTAGTAAGGCAAGTTGAACTGAATCTCGACGCAGGCTGCAGTTGCACCATAAGAAGCGCAGACCGTAGTGTTTTCTTCAACTGCGGAAGTTACGTTGTTTTGCGCAACCCCGTCTTCAATAGACGCGTTTGGCGCATCGAAGTACGCTAAACCGTTTGCACTGAAGTTGATTACGGTACCGTTTGCAACTGCGGTATTGTCTTGGTCAAGTACGATTACTGAAACAACCGCAGGTTCGTTCGTCACTGCAGTTGCAGGCGCGTTGATTATTATGATAGTTGGAACGCGGGCGTTAAACACTGCTTGCCCGGTTGTGTTTGCGGCTCCCGAGGTTGCAGTCAAGTTGATTGTTCCCGGAGTTTCCCAAGTGAAGTTAAGTTCCGCCAAACCGTTGAAGTCGGCAAAGTAAGTCGAACAGTATTCGACTGTTTCATTTGCAGTGCAAAACATTAACGACGCGTTGGCAATCGGTTGGTTATCTTCGTCAAACACTTGAAGCGACACGTTAACGAACTGCATCGTAAGCACTTCAGACGGGCTCACGTTCAAAGTTATTGAAGTTGGAATGCCCGGTCCGGGAGTCGGCGTTGCAGTTGGTTCCGGAGTCGGAGTTACTGTAGGCGACGGAGTCGGCGTAACTGTCGGCGTCGGAGTTGGCGTTATGGTTGGAGAAGGAGTAGGCGTAACAGTTGGCGACGGAGTCGGCGTTGCAGTCGGCGAAGGAGTCGGGGTTACGGTAGGTTCGGGAGTCGGCGTAATAGTCGGCTCTGGAGTCGGAGTTACTGTTGGCGTTGGAGTGGGTAAGGTTGAAACGAAGTTTATTGTAGTACAAGCGGCGAATGAGGAGAGTGATGCGCAGACTGTTGAATTGCCTTCAGTAGCGGAGAAGGCGCTTACGTAAGTGAATCCACCGATTGTATAGTTGACCGCGGAGTCAAATGCTGCGGTCCCGTCGAGCACGCCGAAGACTATTCGGGTTCCGTCTACTACGGGCGCACCTGTTTGGTCCAGCGCTATTACTGAAACGGGAACGTGTTGATTTAAGAGCGCAGTGTCGGGCGCGTTGATTATCATTAGCCACGGCGCGCGGTCGCTGAATATTATGAAGTCGGAAGCGAAAGCACTGCCGGATGTTGCGTTAATGTCTACTCTTGCAGAAGTAAGCCAGATGAGGCCGAAGTCTGCTGTGCCTGCTGCGTCGGCAACGTGAGAACTGCAGCGGGTTGTCGCGCCGTCGGAAGCGCAGAATTCGATTTCGGCGTCGGGAACGAAGTTGCCTAGAACGTCAAAGACTTGGAGGCGCACGTGAATGTTTTCGCGCACTATTGCCTCGCGCGGGTCTACTTCGATTGTTATTGTCGCAGGCGTGCCTGGAGTCGGAGTTGCAGTAGGAGTTGGGGTGGGCGTGATTGTCGGCTCGGAAGTTGTGGTTGGTTCCGGAGTCGGCGTTACAGTCGGCGTGGGAGTCGGAGTTGGCGTTATGGTTGGTTCGGGGGTAGGCATAGGAGTCGCGGTCGGCGAAGGAGTAGGCGTTACGGTGGGCGTTGGGGTTGGCGTCGGAGTTGGACTAACAGTTGGCGACGGAGTCGCAGTAGGCGTTGGAGTCGGAGTCGGGGTTGCAGTTGGAGTTGGAGTGGGTGTGAAGCCTATTGGGTTGCATGCGCCGTCTGTACAGTAGTAGCCAGATGGGCACGTTAAGTAGCGTATTTCAACGAGGTTGTTGTAGCAGAAGAATTCTTTGAGGAAGGTTGAAGTGTAGATTTCGTGGCCTCCGATTCCGGAGGTGCAGGCGTCAGTGTATTTGTAAGGTATTCCGCCGATGGTCATTGGACCTGTTGAATTTCCTTTCACGAAATAGTTTTCGCCGCCGTCGGTTTCAATGCAGATGTCAGGCAATGGGGTTATGGTTGGTTCGGGAGTAGGCGTAGGAGTCGGCGTAACTGTCGGCGAAGGAGTTGGAGTGGGAGTCGGCGTAGGAGTCGGCGTTGCGGTTGGTGCGGATGGGATGCATGCGCCGTCGTAGCAGTATTGTCCGACTTGGCATTGGGCGTAATACATTCCTACTTTGCCGTCGCTGCAGGCGTATTCGACTATATAATTAGAAGGTCCGAGGACGCGGTTGCCTGCGCGTACTGAAGTGCAGGAGTCTGTAAACAGTCCTTTTTCGCCGGTGTTGTAGTGTACGCCGATTGCGGTTCCTTTGGATTCGTATTTCCATCCGCCGTCGGAGTCTATGCAAGACGCGGAGCTGAGAGTGGGCGTGGCTGCAACGTCTTCAGGCATAGGAGGAAGTGGAGTCGAGTCAGTGTCTATTATAGTGCATTCGCCGTCGTGGCACATTGCGCCGTGCGGGCAGGCGACCATAGTGCTTTGCACGAGGTGGCTGGATGAGCAAAGGTATTCGCGTACGAACGGGGTTTGTCCAGTTGTTACAGTTCCGTTTGGGAGTACGCATTGGTCGTGATAAGTTCGGGGTGTTCCGTAAACTGAAGTTACGCCGGTGGTGGTTCCGGTTACGAAATACGATTCGGCTTCCGAGTATAGGCTCAGGCCGTCGGAGTCAGTACAGACGGGAGTTGTCTTGTACGCGCTGACGCCGGGATTAGGATAAGAAGCGGAAGCGAGTGCATTGTTAGTGGAAACGAATGCGGCAGAAGCAAATGAAGCGCTTGCAAGCGCGACGCAAACCAATGCGGCTGCGAATAAAAACAAGTAGTTATTCGTTACTCTATTGTTAATATCTATCATTAACTAATCCCACCCACCTTACGTTATAGAGTAAAGTAAGGATTATGAAGTAATTTAAACCAATCGGAATTGTAGTAACTACAGAGTAGTTATATCAAGACTTGTTGTATTTGGCAATTGCTTTCTTTTCTTCGAGTTGTGCTTGAGCCTCGAATTGTCCGCTGAGTTCTTCGATTTGGGGAACTATCGATAGGGTTGCTGCTCCGACTGCTGATTTGAGTTCGGTGGCTTTGCTTTTTAGGAACTCGTAGGTCGATTCGTCTGCGTGGACGGATAAGAGTATGGATTCGCCTACGTTGAAGCCGTTTTTCTTCCTGCTTTCTTGGATTGCGCGGGTTAGTTCGCGGAACAAGGCAGTGTTTTTGAGTTCTTCGTCAAGCGTTTTAAGCAAGTATACTTTGAAGTCGTCTCGCGAGGCTGAAACGTATTGGTTGCCCGCAGGCGGTTTTTCCAAGAATTTGATTGAGAGTGAATTGCAAGCCGAGCAAAGCAGGGTATTGAGTTGGTTTATGCATTGTGCGTGGGTTTCGCTTCCGGTCACTATTATTTCGCGGATTGTCCAACGGAGTTTTATGCCTGCTTCCTGTCGTGCGGAGGCGGCAAGTTCGGTGACCTGCATTGCAGCGGACATTATTTTTTCCAATTCGGAGTCGGAAGAGTTTCCGCAGGGATAAGTGCAATAGTGGATACTTTTCTCGTCTTTCGAGAGCCGCAGTTGTTGAAATGCGTATTCGCTGAGGAAGGGGGTTACGGGTGCAAAAAGCCGCGCGGTTGTTTCAAGCGCCTGCCGCATTACAGATAAGCAAACGCGCTTGTCTTGTTCGGGTGCAGACGGTGAGACGCGGTCGCGCACGCGTTTTACGTACCACCTTGAAAAGTCGTTTACTGCAAAGTCGAGTAATTTCCGGCCGACCATGTGAAACTCGAATTTTTCAAAGTGTTCGGTTACTTCGCGCGAGACCGTGTCGAGCCTTGAAAGCAGCCATTTGTCTTCAATTGCAAGCACGGCCGGAGTCAAGTCAACTGGCTTGAAGTCGGGCGGAGCGTACATGCGGTAGAACGAGAGCACGTTGTAGAAAATGGAGAGGTTGCGCAAGAGTTCGCCTGCGTTTTTCTTGGAGAAGTTCTGGACTTCCCACGGCGCGATTTCATTACAATAATACAGCCGGGAGGCGTCTGCGCCGAGTTCTTCCACGCCTTCGCGGGCGTTGATTACGTTGCCGAGGCTCTTGCTCATCTTCTCGCCCTTCTCGTCAAGCACCCAACCCATTAATGCAACGGCTTGATAGGACGGCTTGCCGAACGCAGCCATCGAACAGAGCATTAGGGCGTCAAACCAACCGCGTATCTGGTCTTGGGACTCGCAAATCAAGGCAACCGGAAACATTTTTTCGAACAGTTCTTTGTTCTTGAAAGGATAGCCCAATGAAGCCCACGGAGTTACGCCGCTGTCGAACCACACGGTAAAAATGTCTTTGACCCTGCGCATGGTTCCGCCGCAGGCGCCGCACTTCAACTCTATCGAGTCGACCGAATGGCGGTGCAAGTCGGTTAACGAACCTTCTTCAAGCGGTTTAAGCGAGTTTTCAACGAGTTCTTTTCGTGAGCCCACTACTTTTTTTGCGCCGCATTTGCCGCAAACCCATATTGGAATGGGAATGCCCCAATAGCGTTGTTGAGAGAGGCACCAGTCTTCCCTGTCTGCAATCCAGTTCTGGAAACGCGTCCTGCCAAAAGACGGCATCCAATTGATTTTTTCATTGGCCGCAAGAATGGCTTCCTTGAGCGAATCGACTTTCATGTACCACTGGGGACTAAGCCGAAAAATCAAGGGAGTCTTGCAACGCCAGCACACCGCCGCGCGGTGAGTGAAGTAATCCGAGTGCATCACCTTGCCCTCTTCCTTGAGGAAATCCACTATCGCGGGATTGGCGTCGGAAGTCGAAAGCCCGGCGAACCGCCCCGCCTTTTCCGTCAAGTGGCCGTGCTCGTCAACCGGACAAACCTGCGGCAAGCCGTAGTGACGGCCCACGAAGTTGTCCGTCTGGCCGTGGCCCGGCGCAGTGTGGACTATCCCGCTACCGGCGTCCATCGTGACGAACTCCTCGAACTCCTCTTGTTCCACCTTCGCCTGTTTCTCCCCGGCAGCCCCGTCCGCGTGCTCCGTCTCGGACTTCATGACGTGCTTCTTGTACTTCTTGTTCGTCATTATCCGAAGGCTCAATATCACGGAATGCCCTTTTTCGCCGAGCTCGCGCTGCTGCGGAACTTCCAACAACGGCTCGTACTTCAAGCCGTCCAA
>MNVG01000022.1:0-5328 GCA_001871495.1 Candidatus Micrarchaeota archaeon CG1_02_51_15 | reverse complement strand
AGCGGCCGACTACCTCGTAACCCGCGCCGATCTCCACGCCGAGAACCTGCGCAACCCGCTTTTCGGCAATAATCAGGATTTCCGAACCCACTTTTGCCTTGACGTAATACTCTTCTGGATGAACCGCCAACGCAACGTTCGCTGGCAGCGTCCACGGCGTAGTAGTCCACGCCAACAAAAACTCGTTTTCAGTTCCCTTAACCTTGAACTTCAAGTACACGGAATGCGACTTCAAGTCCTTGTAAGAATCGCTTACTTCATAGCCAGACAATGCCGTCTCGCAGTGCGGACACCAGTGGATGGACTTCTCGCCTTCCACCAAAAGGCCGCGTTCGTGCAACTGCTTGGCAGTCCACCACGCACTCTCGATAAAGTAATCCTTGTAAGTGAAATAGCCTTCGAACCAACCGCGCCAAGCGCCCACGCGGCGATAAAGTTCCATGAACTTCTTCTCGTTGTTCAACACCTTAGCCAAGCAAAGCTCGTCGAACTTGGCCACGCCCATTTTCTCAATGTCTGCTTTGGCCTTTACGCCCAGTTCCTTTTCGACAACCACTTCAACAGGAAGCCCATGGCAGTCGAAACCGGGCTGGAGAAAAACGTCGTAGCCCTGCATTAACTTGAACCGGCTCCACACGTCCTTGCACACCGTCGTCTTCAAGTTTCCCATGTGCAACTCGTTATTCACATACGGCGGGCCGTCAAGCAAGTAAAACGGCTTCGCGCCTTCACGCACTTTCGCAAGGCCTTGCGGAATGCGTTCGCTCTCCCAGAAAGCACCGACTTCCTTCTCGAGCTTACTAAAACTATACGAGCCAATCCAATCCATTTTTAACAAAACCCTGATTTCCGCCTAAAACAAGCATAGACGCACGTAGATAAAGAGTTAAGAAAACATAAAAAGCATTCACTCCAAAAACAAATAAGGTTAACCTACCGATTCTCCAATAAACTCTTTTTAAAACGAATTAACTTGATTTTGACAGTTCCGAAGCAGTCCGAAAGCCGCCAATGCTCATCGTCCGCGTACGCGGAATCAATGTTGACAATCGACACACTTTTCCAAGAAACCAACGCCACAAGCTTCGTCCATTGCCAACTAATCGAACATTTCCAACAACACCAACTCCCGAAGTCAATTTATACCCCCCACTACATTAAATGTACCTTGTGATGACATGAATATGCACATTAAATTAGTTGGAGAGGCAGAACGGGCAGTGAATGAAATTATTGAGCGAGGTTATGCTTCGAATCGGACGGAAGCAATTCGCCACGCGGTTTTGGAGTGCCGCGACCGCCATCTGCCTAAAACAACTTCCGTCGAGGACGACGACTTCTTCGAGAGGGCGGCAGTTGAGAGCGCGCGACGGGTTTGGGATAATGCAAAGGATGATAAAACGTGGAACAAGTACTGAGGCAAAAAGACATTATCCTGGTTTCGTTCCCTTTTTCGGACCAAAGCACGGAAAAACGGCGCCCGGCACTAGTAATCAGCAGTGACAAATTCAACGCAACTTCCTTCGACGTAATAGTGTGCGCAATTACCTCCAACCTGGACGCAGTTAATTCCGTGTTGATTAAGCCCGATGACTGGAAGGACGGCGTTTATTCCGAGTGCTGCATAAAAACAGCCAGTGTTTTGACGCTTGACAAGAAAATGGCAATGAAGAAAATAGGCCGCTTAAGCGGCGAACGTTTTCGGGAAGCAAAGCAAAAACTCCTGGAAATACTGGCCTGAACCCATTCGACAACCTATTTTCAACCAACAGCCTAACCTTAATAAAAACACGGGCGCAAAAACCTTTTCGTGCAGGGGTAGCAAAGCCTGGTCAAATGCGCGGGACTCAAGATCCAGAATAAACACTCGCAGCGCATCGCGCGCAGTGGAGTGAGTAATCCCGTCGCCAAGCGCGTTCAAGGGTTCAAAGCCCAGCCCCTTTTCTTTTAGAAAAAGAAAAGTGTCTGGTCGCATCCCCAAAAGAAAAAGATAAGAGATGCGAACCCCAAAAAGAAACGGAAACCGCGTTTCCTTTCCTATGGAAATGAAAATCCCTTCCCCTGCACTTTTTCTTTTTTTTATGCTGCCTAATGTTTGAATCTAATTTAATAATTTGAGTTTTTTTAGGCGAGAACGTATACCGCCTGGTTTACGGCCATGTAATTTTGATATGGCATAAACAGATATGCCTTCTGAAAATTCGTTTATTAATTTGGTTTCTTCCTCCCTTGTCCACAAGCCATACTCGGAAGGATGAGCTTTTCGAGTTTCATCGAAACTTTTAGGTCGCCCATCCTCACCGGCCTGAACGAGTCTCACGAAGGGAGGTTTTCTTTTTCTGTATTGCCTATCTTTATGCAATATTCTTTTCTGTATCGCGCGTTCACGAAGGCAGGTGCGCCGTTCTTCATTCAGTCTCTTGTAATATTCATCTGGTTTTTTTGCCATGGCTGAAAGGTATTCTTCAGATTCTGCAGCATCTTGTTTGTCAAGTTCTCGATCATCAATTCTATACAGTACATATTCCGGAAAAAGATCTTCGAAGAACTGGTTTAGTTTTGATGATTTTATTCTCCGCATTCTTTCTTCATACCAAGCGCTGTTTCTTACGAATATTTTCTTTACTTTAGAATAATTGAATTGTTTAATCTCAATTTCCCAATTATCCAGAAAGAATACTGCAAATATCTCTATTGGAATGCCCTTTTCGACACAGGCTTCAAAAAAAATTTTTCTGACTAAGCGAAAACCTGAATTCTGGAATGTCTAATTCTGCCCTGTTTTTTTCAGTTATTACCTTGCTTTTAACTTCATAAAGCAAGTAACCATCATAGGCCGGGATTTCATTAACTATTCTAAATATTGGTTTGAACAAATCAAAAGTATTCCAATGCCGCGCTAGTAATTCTTTTTCCTCCAGAGCCATATTCCTGAAAAATTCAGTAGTTAATATTTTAGCTGGATACTTAGAAGTTAGGGTAGCTCGCAAAATACTTACTGCAATTAATTCGGCTAGTTTCGACCGTATTCTAACGGAAGACACCCTATGATTAAATCCATTCCAATTATCTATTAACTTTAGTCTAACTCTGCTCATCAATACACCTATTCTGAGAAATATCCAACATCATATTGAACTGTAAAGGCAGGATTATTCTTTTTTACCTTAGCAACACATTCATTAAGTACTTGTTTTTTTGTTTTCTTCTCCTTACCTCCTTTAAGACTACTCAATCGCAACGGCCAGTAATACATCCGAATTTCATTTTGTTCGGGTACTCCGCGAGGTATGTGTGATAGTTCCTCCTTTACTTTTTCCTTCATCTTAGTAAGTTTTTCAAACATTTTACCGCCTCCTTGTTACTATTAGGAAGGAAGGCAATATAAATGGTTTCTATCACAGCAGATTACCGAAATTACATTAGACTTTTCACTACTTCCCCTGCACTTTCTTCTTTTTTTATGCTGCGTTGAGTAGTGCGGCGATTCCGAGTGCGAGCATTACCAGCCCTGCAATCAGGTGGAGGTTGCGGAGGTTGTTTTCTTTGAAGGCCTCGGTTTTTTCAAGGGTGGTCCAGCCGAAGTGCAGGGCGGCGACTATGGCGAGCAAGGGCAGGACGAACACCGCGTTGTAGAGTAGTAGGATGGGGGTGGCTTGCTGCCAAGTCATTTGCGCCGAGAGCAGTCCGATGGTGAACAAGTAGGGCCCGCCGGTGCAAGGCAGTTCGAAGGGGCAGACTATGAACCCGGCTGCAAATGCTCCCTTGGGTCCGGTGACCGACTTCAGCAGGTTTTTTAGTGCGGGCCGCCACGAGCGCGGCACTTCCATTACGAAGCCGCCTCTGCCGTACCAGATGAAGTCCTTTATGTTCAGCAGACCTATTGCGATTGCAAGCACGCCCACTAAACGGTAGATCCAAATGCTTAATCCGCTTACTTGGATTACTGAAAAGAGCCCCAATCCGAAGAGAAAGTACGCAACGTATACCGACGCGATGAATGCAAGCCCGGCTTTCAACGCCCTGCGCGGCTCGCCTGCAAAAAGCAACGCCGACAACAGTATTACCAAGACCGCGATTGCGCACGGGTTTATAGAATCCACGAACGCGGCGCCGGCTACGAAAAAAATGAGTTCGGCCGAACCCATTTGCCGAGAAGGGGAAGCGGCGCTGGAGTGGAAGGTTCCGTTGCCGTTGGAGGCAGTAGGGCAAGGACGGGTGCCGTTGCCTGAAAGCGTTTTGCCCGCTTCCTCGGCTATTGCACGGTCGCCGAGAAAATAGCCGTTAGAGTAGAATAACGCGGGAACACCGCGTTCGTGTGCCGGAATGCCGCGCGATGAAAAGAATTCGTTAAGCAATTCGGCGTTCGAGGCGTTGCCGTAGACTTCGAAGGAAGTTATTGAAACTCCGTTTTCCTGCAGTTGGCGTACTGCCGGCTCGGCCAGCGCGCAGTGGGGACAGCCGGTGCCGTAAAAGAAGTACGCGCAGTCTGCCGCGGCGTTGCCTGCAAGCAACAGCCCCAACGCCAGAATCAAGAGAAGAAGACGCAAACCGCAATTACCCCCTTCTTTTCGCTAATTCGTAGGATCCTCCTTCGACGCGCAGTGCCATTCCGTTTGAGATGGCGCCCGCCACTTTTTTGCGGGCTGAAGAGAGCACGCGCGAAAGCGTGGGCTGCGACACCCCCATTTTAGAGGCGGCCTTTTCCTGCGCCAGGCAAAGGAAGTCGACGAGCCTCAGCGCCTCGAATTCCTCTACGCCCAGCGAGACTTCATTGATTAAACGCAATGAAATCCCGGCGGGCTTGAAGTAAGCGACGCTGGGCTCGGCAAGGACGCGCTTCAACGCGAGAGGGCGAGACATGCAAGACTTACTCCGTCCATGCTTCCAATGCCTTCAATTCGGCTTCGAGTTCGGTCTTTCTCTGCTCCAACAGCTTGCGCCGCTCTTCAACCGGAAGCTTACGCACGCACTCGCCGCCATAACGCCCTCCAGTCTTCCCGAATCCCCGTCCGCGTCCGCAGCACGCGGGACCAGTTCCGTCTCCAAATGGCAAAACAACCACCTCAATTGAATGTATATTCAAATGGCTATATTAAGGTTTTGCCAACCCGGGCTCGTTTTTTCCTACACATACAAATCTATTTAAGCAAAACGGCTTTTTTCTTTCAAAGAATTGAGGGTAACAAGGAGGTTTGTATAATGGATTCTTTGAAGACTGGCGCGATTGCATTAGGCGGGCTTTTGGTGCTGATTGTTTTAGGTTACGTACTGATTTTCAACGGCTTGGTTTCAGCAGAGCAGGGGGTTGCCGAAAAGTGGGCGCAA
>MNVG01000001.1 GCA_001871495.1 Candidatus Micrarchaeota archaeon CG1_02_51_15 | reverse complement strand
CCAAGCCAGTCGAGTCTTTGTTGGAAAAGGCAGGGGCGAAGCCCGGCGCCCGCATTAGGGTTACTGAAGGCAAGCGCGTCTCTGAAGGCGTGCTTATGCCGCGTTCTGACGCGGGCGATTCGTCGTGCATAGTGCTCAAGCTTGACTCTGGCTACAATACTGGCATTGCAGTTGGTCCCAAATCCAAGGTGGAAGTCTTGGAAGGGGGCGCCGTGCTCGAGCGTTTCGCCACTGCGCGGCGTTCGTACGACCCGCGTCTTCCGGCGGTTTCCTTAATTGCTACGGGCGGGACGATTTCCAGCAGGGTGGATTACCGCACCGGCGGGGTGCACATGCTCATGAGCCCTGAAGAGATTCTCGCTCAAGTGCCTGAGCTTGCGTCTGTAGTTAACCTGCGTTCGGTTTTGAGCCCGTTTCGTATGGCCAGTGAAGACATGGGCGGCGCCGAGTGGTGCGCGTTGGCGGGAGCCGTTGCGAAAGAGCTTAACGACGGCAGCCGGGGAGTAATGGTTACGCACGGAACCGATACCTTGCATTATACTTCGGCCGCGTTGTCGTTCATGCTTAAGGGACTGTGCAAGCCCGTTGCAGTGGTTGGCGCACAGCGTTCGCCCGACCGCGCGAGTTTCGACGGTGCAATGAACTTGTTGTGCGCAAGCCATTATGCAGTAGGCAATATTGCCGAAGTGTCTGTTGTGATGCACGGTTCTTCCAGTGACGATTACTGCCTTGCGGTTCCGGGAACAAAGGCGCGAAAAATGCATTCTTCCCGCAGGGACTCCTTCCGTTCTATTAATGCATTGCCGTTTGCCCGCGTGTGGCCAGACGGCGCAACCGAGTTTTTGCGCAAGGACTTTCACTCGCGTTGTGATTGCGGCGTGGTTGCCGACGCTGTTTTCGAACGCAAGACCGCTTTACTCAAGGTTGTTCCCGGCGCTTCTGCGGAGCTGCTGGATTATTTGGTGGATAAGGGGTATCGCGGCGTGGTTCTGGAGGCAACAGGCTTGGGCCACGTTCCAACTAGCCCGTCGGATTCGAAGTACGGTTGGCTTCCTTCAGTGGAGAAGGCAGTTGAATCGGGAATGGTTGTAGCGGTTTCTTCACAATGCATTTATGGACGGGTTCATCCGTTCGTGTACTCGAATGCGCGACGTTTGCACGCAGCAGGCGCGGTTTTCTGCGGCGACATGCTTGCCGAAACCGCGTACGTGAAGCTGGGTTGGCTGCTTGGCCACAAAGAGTTTTCCGCGCAGGATGTCGGCAGGAAGATGGTTGAAAACGTTGCGGGAGAGTTGAACCCTCGTTTGGCCGAAGAGGATTTTCTGGTGTAATTTTAGGATGGCTTTTGATTTTGCAGTAAACGGTTTCAAGTGCGGCATTGAAGTGCACCAGCGGCTGGACACCAATAAACTGTTTTGCGGTTGTTACTGCGACCCCAACAAGCCCGGTCCCGAAGGCAGGAAGGCAGTGTTGAAGCGGAGGTTGCGCGCTGTTGCCGGAGAGCTCGGCGAACTCGACGCGGCTGCTGCCTTCGAGTCAGTGAAGGCAAAGGAGTTCACTTACTCTGTGGATTCAGCGTCTGCGTGCTTGGTTGAAGCCGACGAAGAGCCGCCGCATGGCGTCTGCAAGGAGGCGCTTGAAGTCGCACTGCAGATTGCACTGTTGCTTAATTCCAGGGTGGTTGACGAAGTGCATTTCATGCGCAAGACGGTTGTAGACGGCAGTGCGGTAAGCGGGTTTCAGCGCACTGCATTGGTTGCTTCAGGCGGCTGGATTGAAACCACGCGCGGAAAAGTAGGGATTCAAGGCGTTTTCCTTGAAGAAGAGGCAGCGGGGATAGTTGAACGCAGCGGCGATTCCGCCGAGTACCGTTTGGACCGCCTTGGAATCCCGTTGGTTGAAATTGCGACGGACGCTTCAATCAAAGACGGCGGGCACTGCAAGGAAGTGGCTGAAAAAATCGGTTTGCTTTTGCGGAGCACCGGCCGTGTGCAGAGGGGCATCGGCACCATCCGCCAGGACCTTAATGTTTCAATAAAAGGCGGCGCCAAAGTCGAAATAAAAGGCGCACAGGAACTCGCCGACATTCCGTTACTTGTAGAAAACGAGGCGGCAAGACAACTGGCTTTCGCCTTACTGCGTAAGGAACTGCGTTCGCACTCCGAACCCGAGCCCCGCATTCATGCAATTGACTTGTCCCACGTTTTTGCTTCAACCAAATGCGGATTCGTTTCCAAAGCCCTTGCGGACTCGGGAATGGTTTTCGGAATCCGTTTGAAAGGGTTTGCCATGCTTTTGGGCCGTGAGGTAATGCCGGACCATCGCGTTGGAACCGAATTAAGCGGCCGCGCCAAAGCCGCTTCCGGCGTCGGCGGAATAATCCACTCCGACGAAGACTTGGGCAAATACCGTTTTTCAACAACCGAAATCAGCGCAGTGCGTAAAATCCTCGAGTGCGGGGATAACGACGCGTTCGTGCTTTGCGTGGGGCCTGAGAACGCCGTAGTACGGGCGTTGAGCGCGGTTTTCGAACGGGCAATGCAGTGTTTCGACGAATTGGAGGGCGAAACGCGTGCCGCTTTCGGAAACAAGTCGGTTTTCGCCCGTCCCCTGCCAGGTGCGCACAGAATGTACCCCGAAACCGATGTTCCGCCGGTGCGCCTGACGCACGCATTAATCAAATCAATCGAACTTCCAGAGAGCTTTGAAGACAAGAAAAAACGTTTTCTCAAAATGGGCTTGAATGAAGAACTGGCAACCAAAGTGTTGCGCGAATCTGACGCAGTGGGGTTCGAAGGCTTTGTTGCAACCGGCGCGGAACCAACTTTCGTTGCCGCCACCTTGGTAGAAACGTTGAAGAGCTTGAGGCGCGACGGCGTGCCAATTGAAAAAATCGGTTCAGAGCGCCTTAAAGCGTTTTTTGCGGCGTTCGCTAAAAACGAGTTCGTCAAAGCCGCTGCCCCGCTGTTGCTGACCGAACTTGCCTTAAAACAATCTTCAGTCCAAACGGCACTGGACTCGCGGGGGCTGTGCCGCATTGGCGGAACCGAGCTGAAAGAAGCTATTGACGCGCTCAAAAAACGAGGGCTTGCCGGCAAGCAGTTGTTTAGCGAGGCAATGAAGCGCCATAGGCTGAACGTTGATGCGGGAGAGCTCGTCGAGCTTATCAGCGGTTGATTGGGAAACAAACGAGTTTTTATAGCTGCAAGCCTTTTTTTGTACGTTTATGACGTTGTTGGAAATTGGTTGCTTATGGTTGATGAATACGGACAAGGCGGGGAAGCAGGAGGAATGTCTGCGTTTAAAGAAAAGGTTTTGCCGCTGGTGCGCAAGCTGCTGCCGGTAATAATAGTCTTGGTGTTGTTAGGCGCCGCGTTTTTCATTTGGAGTTCGCTACCAAAAGCGGCTACCCTCGTTTTTTCGCTTAAGGCCCTTGACGATTCCAAGACGCCTAGTATTTTCGGGGTTACTTTAAGTGATGCGAACGGAAATTCGTTTGACGGCAGCGTCGAAGACTCTGAAGTGTATTTCGACGAAAGCGCGGGACTGGTTTCGGGCGAGTACTCGATTTCCGTCGACGGCGGCGAGATTTACGCTTCTGCAGTTACGCCTTCGTCGGTCACTCTCGAACCAGGCAGCAACGACGGCGTGCTGACTATTCCTTTTAGGTACTCGTTGGACGTCATTCCCACAAATCTTTCAGTCAGTTTGCCTGCAGGCTGTTCCAAGCTCTTTTCCGTAACAGTCTACAACAAGGCACAGCGTTCGGCCGAAACAGGGTTGGTTGCCGAAGGCGACCTTGCGCCCTTGTTCTCCAGCGCCGAGCCGTCTAAGACAATTGCAGCCGGGGCAAGCGCGCAGTTCCTGTTCAACTTCACTGCGCCTTCAAGTGCTGCAAGTGCGAAGCAGGCTATTGAAAAGAAGGGAGTGCTTCGCTTGAAGCGCACGCGCAAAACCATTTCGGTCGTCGCAAGCGTTGGAGCAGGGCCGCAGCTTGACTTGTCCCCGTCTGACATTACGTTTTCCCAAGACGACACCAAGTGGATAAAAATAAGCAACAAAGGCAAGTACCCTGCAACCGAGTTGCGCGTGGAAGTCGAGCGCCAAGAAGGAATGACGCTTGAAGTCCGTAACGTGGTGAAAGAGCTTGCCGCCGGCGGGGAAACCAATTTTGCAGTCGACGTCAGTGCGTCTTCGCCTGGAAAGTACTTGGGCAAACTCAGGATTTCCGACGCAGGCTGCAACCCCCAGGAAATAACCGTTACGCTGAACCGAAAGTAAACGCAGTTTTGCAACGCGTGAATTAAATAAGTTCGCCGTCTTCATCTTTTGCGGGGAAAAAACTTTGGAATACGAACTGTCCGAATATTCTTCTTTCGAGTCCACTAAAGAACTGTCGTTGCCCAAAGACCCGTTGCAGCAAATAATAGGCCAGTCCGAAGCAGTGCGGGTAGCCAAGCTTGCAGCGCTCCAGCGTCGTAACATTCTTCTAGTGGGCCCGCCGGGAACTGGTAAAAGCCTTTTGGCCCAATCAATTGCATTCCATTTGCCTCAGGCAAGGGAGGAAATAAGCGTGTTGCACAACCCCGAAGCCCCCGAACGCCCGTTAGTGGAAGTGCGCACCGCCGAAAAAATTTTCGAAGAAAAAAAGCAGGCGGAAACCCGGGGAAAAATGCTTTCTCCCGAAGAACTGCCTTTTTTTGTCGCCGAAAAAATGGGTTTCCGTTGCCGGCGTTGCAACCGCTTGAGCGCAGCTGCGCAATCGGCGTGCCCTAACTGCGGCGCCTTGAAATACTCTTCGGCCCCCAACGACTTTCTTTCGCCTTACTTCAGCGAAAGCCCCCGCCACGACCGCGTGCACACCACGAAAATAACCGACGGCCGCGAGGAAATCATCGTCTACGAACGCGTGGGCGAAAAGGCGCGCGTGCTCGACCAAGCGGCAATGGAAAAACTTGACGCCCTGCGTAAAACCAAGCCCCGGCGGATACTCGTTCCCCTTGCAAGAAAAACCTTTATTCAAGTGACTGGCGCAAGCGAAACAGAAGTCCTCGGCGACGTCCGCCACGACCCCTACGGCGGCCACGCGCAAATTGGCACTTTGCCTTACTTGCGGGTGGTGCCTGGCGCGGTGCACGAAGCCCATGAAGGCGTGCTGTTCGTCGACGAACTCAGTGCATTGAACAACATCCAACGCAACTTGCTTACCGCAATGCAGGAAAAAAAATACGCGATTGCCGGAAGAAACTCGCAGAGCGCAGGTTCAAGCGTCCGCGTCGACGGCGTGCCTTGCGACTTTATACTCGTTGCCGCCAGTAACATAAACGACTTGCCCTACATTTTTCCCGCACTGCGCTCGCGCATTATAGGCAACGGCTACGAAATACTTTTAGAAACAAGCATGCCCGACTCGCAAGAAAACCGCGCTGCACTCGCACAATTCACTGCACAGGAAATAACCAAAGACGGCCGCATTCCGCACGCAACTGCGGCTGCAGTCGAAGCGCTTGCAAACGAAGCGAGGAAACGCGCGCAGTTACTTGACCGGGCAGACAATTCGCTTACGCTGCGCCTCCGCGAGTTAAGC
The DNA here is from genome assembly GCA_001871495.1 of Candidatus Micrarchaeota archaeon CG1_02_51_15. Taxonomy (GTDB): domain Archaea; phylum Micrarchaeota; class Micrarchaeia; order Norongarragalinales; family UBA8480; genus UBA8480. Next base: position 2,484 of record MNVG01000001.1, on the reverse strand, counting down.
GGAATAATACGCTTGGCGGGCGACCTCGCGGTTTCCGAAGGAGCGGAGTTGATTGAAGAAAAGCACGTTACAGCTGCTTCCGAGCAAAGCCGTAACGTGGAACAGAAACTGCGCGACAAGTACGGTAGCGTGTGGAAGGCAGGCGCAGCCGAGTCGGCGTTGGACGCGCGTCCTTCTGCACAAAAGGAAGTAAGTTGAAACACAAAATGCGTAAAACCTTTGCAGTAAGCCGCCAAAAACGGCGTTGGGTTTAAAAGCGCCGAGAGAGAAAAACCGTTCACACAAAAAAACGCGAAGAAAAAAAACCCGTAATAAAAAGAGGAGGCTAGAAAAAAATGGCTAAACCATTCGTTGGGGCAAAAGAACTTTCACCCTATGCTTTTCGTAAGGCTCCTATTTTTTCCACAGGTGGCGTGGGCGAACATCCTCATTCTATTTTCAGGGAAAAAGTGGGTTTGGTTCCTGGTTCTTTTGCAGTAAGCCCCGACGGCAAGCTGTCTCATGTTCCAGAACAAACTCGCGTTGCGGTCCAGAACCACTTGTTGGCAAGAGGAGTTCCGTATGAGGTTGCGTTCAGGCATTCTTTTAGGCCTCACGATGCAGGAATACGCTTTAATGCCGGCAAGCCTTCCATTCCAAAGGCTGCACTTATGCAGCTGGTAAGGTCGCGCATTCGCGGAAGCCGCGGCCGTTAACCGTTTTTTTTAGCCAAGGCAGAGTGGTGGAAACTGATTGCCGATATTGCTTCCTCGCAAAGAACAAGAAATAATCTCCTTATTGGAGAAGGTACCTGCTGGAAAACGCAAGATAGTGCTTTTCGTTGGCAGGCACCCAATCGAACAAACGGTCAAGCTAATTATGCCCTGCATGCTTTCAAAGCTAGACGGCCGCGGTGTAACCGTAATGCGCTGTCCGTCGTCGTTCACTCCCAACTATTTCTGGAAGCACGCGCGTCCACTCGTTGAAGAGGGTCGCGCCCGCGAAGCGCTTGAACTGTTGCCTCCGGCTGACTGGGAGATTGCGGACTTGGTAAACGAACGCTTCGGAATACCGTCGGTTAATATTCATCGCAACCCCGATTCTTATTTTCGTTTGGGATAAATTCCCTCGAATTAAGTTTATGCAAAACGGTTCCCTTGGAAGAACCCGAGAAAGACACCCTTGAAAAAATGGGCTTGGTTCCTACTCTGCACGCTAATGAATTGCCGTCTGCGCCGCATTTATCGTGTTAGAACACTGCCTTAAAGTTATTCCGCGCCATGGCGGAAAAGGAGGAGTTTCAGTGAAAGAAGCAGCCGCATTTCGCCAAGGGATTCAACGCGCAATCCGTCGCGGCACGCCCGACGGAGAAAAGCAGTTCCTGCGCTTTAGCCAGGTGGACTCGCATTATCTTACTTTCCGTTATACTAAGTCGAAGTTGTCTTCCGACCTCGAAAAAATAGTTGCCGTTGCGAAATTCTTTGCGGACAGAAGCGAGCGCTTCAAAACCCCTTTAGCTCGCGCTGGCTTTTCGTGTAAAAGATAAAAGAAGTTTTTTTACTTCTTCCTAGCGTGGTGCGATTGCACTGCGTTTTGGATGAGGCGTTTGTGGTGTTCGCTTAGGTTCTGTTCGTATTCTTCAATGGGCAAGACGATTTTGCCTGATTGGTAGACCATTATTGCAGCCATGAGCATTCCGAGCCAGAACAGGAACGTGGCAACCGGACCCAATAGCACTCCAAGAACGTCTTGGGTGGTGAAGCTTCCGCCTAACATGCTGGGGTTGGCGCCTATTGCCCAGCCGAACAATTGGGGAATCAACGCCGGGTTCAAGTAAGCGTAAGTCGCTTTTTGAACCGTGACGAAAATCTGGTACGCCGATTCTGCAGCCTTCAACACTGCTGCAGTGATGAAGAACGCGCCCGTCAGTTTAATCAAATGAAGTTTTTTTCCGCCTATTTTCAACCAAATTATTCGGTGCATTAGAGCATTCACCAACAAAGACAATCTCCGCCCCGAATTTAAAGCTTGGCATGAGCTTGCCTTGAGAACGCTTGGCGCGCGTTATGCTTAAAACCGGGTTAAGTGTAATCCGTGTTCATGGCCGACCAACAGCTTGTTTCATTCATCCGCGACTACCTCTCGCGAGGCTATTCCGAAGAACAGATTTTCGTCAACTTGTCAAACACGGGCTGGAGCGAGAAAGACTTGAAGGAAGCCTTCAAGGAAATAAGGACAATGCCTGTCGAGCCAGCGCCTCCGGTTATTGTTGGAAGTTCTTCGCCTCAAGCCGTTTCGATTTCGGTACTCGCTGCTGCGCTAAAGCGCCGTAGAATGGAAGTCGAACCAGAAGTCCTATGGATTGCCTGTGCCTTGCTTGGAGTAGTCTGTATCTTTGCGGCAATAGCGTTCCTGCTGTGGACCTGATTTTTCAAATACTGCTCGGTTGGGGCAAACGACGAGGAAAAAAGTGTGTTAGTCGTTTTTAGTGCAGGTTTTTGCGAG
>MNVG01000043.1 GCA_001871495.1 Candidatus Micrarchaeota archaeon CG1_02_51_15 | reverse complement strand
AGCGGGCTGATTGCTTAAAAACCCGCAAGCTTATTATACGCCGTTTCCGTTGTTGTTTCGGGTAGTTTGTTTAAATGCCGTTCGACGACATACGGAAACACTTTTGGCAGAGGTTCAACGACTACCGTGAAGGTCTTTCCTTTTCCCCGCTGGCGTTCCACGAACAGCAAAGCAACGCCTGCAAGAGACACTCGGAATACTTGGCGCGCGCAAGCCGCGACAAGGGCTTTTTAGTTGTAGAAGAATCGCCGGAGTCCGTGCGGGAAGGCTGGACTGAAAGCACTTCCGCGGTTGTCCAAGACAATTTCGATGAAGCGGTGGACTACCTGTTATGGAAAAACCTTTCCAAGCCCGAACTCGCGCAGAAAATAAGGCTGGCCCAAACCAGCTTCGCCTGCGACGTCGCAATAGACGGAAACAAAACCTTCCTGGTAATAAGGTATAGGTAGCTGATTTTTAGTAATGCGTTCCAAACTCGTTCCCAAGCCGCCCATTGCACTTGCCTGCGGCATTCTTAGAGACGGCGCGCGGGTGTTGTTTTTGGTCCGCAGGCGTTCCGACGGGATGGAAATGCTGGAGCTGCCGTGCGTTGCGGTTCACTCTGGCGAGAACGCGGTTGCATTGCTTTTGGTTGCGTTTCGGGAACAGGCTGGCATTGATGGTATGGTGTGCGAGCCCGTAATCGAAGGCAGGCACAACCTCGGCTCGCGCAGGCGCAAGGCACTGGTTCCCGCAATAGGTTTTGCGGTAAAGGCAAAGAACTGCACGGCGCGGCCAGCAAGCGGGTTTGCGGGCTTCAAGTGGATGGCGCTTGCCGAGGCTGCAAGGAAAAAACTGTCAAGGAATACCGAGTGGCTTGCAGCGTGTGGCGGGAGATGACCGGCGGCTTGTTTTCAGGTTTTCTCGCACGGCGGGCTATGGCCCGGTTTTGAATTCGCTGTAGACTTTGCTGCCTTCGGGCGCGTCTTGGTTTTGGTACTTGCCGGGGTGTTTTGCCGAGCCGTAGGGGTTGTCGGACGGGGTGCTGAGTCGTTCGAAGGTTATTTGCGCGATTTTCATTTTGGGGTAGAGCAGTACGGGGAGTTTTCCGATGTTGTGGATTTCCAGCGTGAGCTTGCCGTTCCAGCCTGGCTGCACGTAGCCAGCTGTTGCGTGGATGATTATTCCGCAGCGGCCCAGCGAACTCCTGCCGTCGAGCCGTCCTATCAAGTCGCTTGCGAAAGCCACGCGTTCTAATGCCGAGCCGAGCACGAACTCGCCGGGGTGGGCTATGAATGCCTCGTCGTCTTTTACTTCCACGAGTTCGGTGTAATCGCATTTCTCGCGGATGTCTATGAAGGCGTGGGAGGTGTGCTTGAACACGCGGAATTGGTTGCTCAAGCGCAAGTCGATTCCCGACGGGCCCAGCAGGGCTTGGTCGAAGGGTTCGACTGTAATGCGCTGGTTGCCTATTTCTTCGAGAATGCTGTGGTCGCTCAAAATCATTTTTTTAAACCCCCGGTTAGTTAGAACTCGTTGCTTTTTATAAACAGGGGGCGTAAAACTTTTTTAAACCCGCCTTTTTGCGGCAATTCTCCTTAAGTGGTATTATGTGGTTAAGGCGTTAGGTTATGCGGCAGCTGCGTTTGCCTTGCTTAACATAGTGACCGGGTCCGTCGCCTACTGGAGTGTTATTACTTCTTTCTTGTTTTAGCGGGCGTGTCGTTCACTTGTAGCCTGGCGCGAGTTGTAAATAAAGTGGCCTTGCAGGCACGCTTAGTGAGTCGGCAATGGCGTGGTGGAGGTCGCGGGCGATTGCCAGCAGGGTTCCTAAGGATTCTAGGTTTTCCTGCGAGTGCGAAGCTAGCAGGCAGTTTTCGCCGAGGTTTACGTTATAGCAGGCGGCTGCCGAAGCGAGCCTTCCGAGGTGCACGCGCGGCTGGAATAACAACAGGTTAGACGCTTCGGCGTCGCGGTCGAGGAACGGGTCGCGGGGCGAGAGGACGTTGGTGTTGTCGTACGGCTTTTCCTTGAGGTTTGCAGCGGCGGTGCTTAGTTGGTCGAGCTTGTTTTCCTTAATGCGTTTCATTGCCGGCGTGTTTGCAACGTCGCATTCTATTCCGTCGAGGATTGCAGGGTCGGGAAAGTGCAGGCCCAGTACGTGCACTCCGTTTGGCAATGCGTTCAATTGCGTTTCGAGTTCGGCGAGGTTTTCTACTTTGATGATGCGGGCGACAACGCAGGGGTTCGAGTATTCGGCAGGGGCTGTTTTGATTTTGCGCAGGAGTTGCAACACGTTTTGGGAGTCGGTTGCCTTGCGGTAGTTGTTGTTGATGGAGAGGCCTAGCAGGTCGCCGCATTCCACGCCGAGTTTGCGGGCCAGGGGTTGCGCCCAAGCTTTGGTTATCCCGTAGAGGTTTTCGGGAAATGCGCGGAACAAGTCGTGTGCGCGCGCAAAGTGGAATGCGTGCAGTTTTTCGTTGTCGAGCCAGTAGGTTTCGCCGAGCAGGCAGGGTCTTCCGCGCGAGGGTAGGTCGATTGGGGGGTAGTAGCGCTGGCAGGCGACGGCTCGGTCGTGGTTTTGTGCAAGGAGTTCGGCGGCGCGCTGCATTTGGTCGTAGCCGAAGTAGTGGCACTGCCTGTCGCCGTAAGTGTATTTTTCTTCGCCGGCGTTCTTTTCGCATAACGCGGTTGCGTAGGAGTCGGCTATTTTCTCGTCGAAGAAATCGAAGTCGTCAGGTAGTCGAGTGCTGGTGAGGGAGGTGTGCCAGAGAGTGCACCATCCTTCGACTACTTCTCCTTTTTTTTCGTTGCGCGTGTGAAGTCCCTTGTTGTGCAGGTTGGAAACTGCGGCGCGCCAGAGTTCGGGTATTGAGTTCGCGCTTACTTCAATTGGGCCGTATAATTGGGTTGTGTTTAGCTTGTTTTCGAAAGACAGGGGCGAGTCCTGTGAGTAAGTCAAGCCTTCGGTGCAGGCTATAAATGCCTTTTCGAGTTCTGCTCCCAAGTACGCCAAGTGCCCTTGCCTTCCGCTGCCGTTGCCTAAAAGCGTTTGTTCGCGCACGATTTTCAGCAGGTCTTCAGGAAAATTGGAACCTTGTTTTAGAACTAGTGTAAAGCGTTGTTTTTTGGAGTCGGTTGGCACGTAGAGCGCGCGCACTTCTTTGGCTGATGAATCGGCGGTTATTTCGAAAAACCCGTTTGTGTCCAGGTCCAACAGGCGTTTTCGGCATTCGACGCGCGGTCCTTTCACTTCGTCGGGCTCGTATTTGCCCATGAACGTTTGCGCTATTCTCTTGCCTAAAGCAAACCACTCGTCGTCGCTTCCGCCAATGCCGCGACCGGCTGCGTTGAGTTCGTGAATAAGGCTGTCCTGGTCACGTGAGCAGAAAAGCGAGTCGCCTGCCTGTACCATTGCTTCGTTGTTTTCGAAACCGACTGCAAACGTCTCGCAATCGGCGGGTTTCGAGGGAATGACGCTTATTTCGCGAGGGCAGAGTGATGAAAAGTCAAATGGGAGTATTTGCGGCGATTCGCGGGGCGCGTAGGCCGTATCTATTGCTTGCTTAAGGCGGTAAACGTAAGAGTCTTCGTCTTCTTCGGGAACCAACGGCAGGCGTACTACTTTGACGCGTTGCCTGAACTCGGTTATTGCTTCTCGAGGTAGTTGGTTGAGGAACGGCCGCGCTTTTTCTTTAAGGCCCGGAACTTGCGAATAGCCTTTGATCTCGTTTTTTTCGCCGTCCACTCCGTTTTGCTTGAGTAGCATTATGGCCGTAGACGGCTGGAACACGGTTTCTTTTCCAGCAAGTATCAGCGTGTCTATTGCGGTGTTGGACGCAACGTTTGCAACCAGATGCTGGACTCCGCGGTCTATTACGGTAAGCATTCCTGCGCAATTCAGTTTTTTTACCGAGTCTTCCAGTTGCAGTAGTATCGAGTCGAGCAACAACGGGTCTTCGCCGGCGTGTTTCGAAAGGCCGCGGTTTACGCACAACGCGATGTTGGAGCGCGGTTCGAGGATGCGCAGGGCTTCGGGAGCTGCGGGTACAACCGGCCAGGTGAGTTCGTCCATACGTATTTTTATGCCGCGTGCAAACATAAATAGAAGGCGGATTGAATTTGTTGCCCGGCATTAAACGCATTGGTTTTGATTTGGACGGCTGCCTTTACGTAATGCGGCCTGAAATAGAGGTCGAACTCCGCAAGCACGCGTGCGAAAAGATAGTGCAGCACACGGGAATTACTTACGAAGAGGCTAAAACGGATTTGGATTCGCGTTATCGTTTGCACTCTTCGCTTAAAACGTGCTTGCAAGAACTTGGGGTTACCGACCCTAATGAGGTTGCGCGAGAGTCGCTTGCGCGCGCCAACGTCGAAGGGTTGCTTGAAGAGGCGCACGAAGTCCGCGCCGTATTGCGGCAGTTGAAAGAGAAAGGTTTTGCGGTCGACTTGATTACCAAGAACGAGGAGCCTGTTGCGCGGAGGCGGTTGGCAAAGCTCGGCTTGCTTGAAGAGTTTGGGTTCGCGGTTGCAATACTTTCGCACAAGCGCGAGGGTTTCCTGAAGTGGGTTGAGTTATCGCGTTGCAGCCCGTCCGAGCTTTTCTATGTCGGCGACCGGGTGGAAGATGACGTGCGCACGCCCCGTTCGCTGGGAATCAACGCCGCGTTGGTTGACTACTCTTCGGCCGAACCGGCGTTTTACGACGAGAAGCACGGCTGCTGGTGTATCAATCACTTGAAGGAACTTTTGTCAATAGGCGAAAAGGAAGCCAAGCGCGGCAAAGCAGTTGTTGGCTCTGTTTGAAAAGAGCGGGAGTTTGCGTACTGAATTTATTTTCGGAGTAGCCGCTTGAAGTTATGACCGCAAACAAAGGGAGGCTTGGGTTTACGTTTTTTTGGCGTCGGGCCTTACGTCGCCGCTTTTGATTCCGCCGCCGGGAAACAGGCGGTAAAGCTTTTTCTCCGACTCCTTGGCAAAAACGTGGATTTTCGCGGTTCCTGCGTACTCTGGCTTTTCCGCGTCTTCGCGCGTGGGGATTACCACCGTGCGGTTGAACGGTTGGGGGTGCGCGTAGTAAGGGTAGCCTTGAAGGACGTTGGTTATGTAAGTTACGTTCAGCGGAACGTTTGCTTCAAATGCGGAGAACACGCGGTGCATTCCGTCACAGATTATCGGAAAGGGTATGGAGTAATGGTTTTCTCCGAAGTCGTACTCGTCGAGCGCGGAGTTGAACGTGATTTCAGGCGGTTTTACGCGCGTAATGCGTTGGTAGTCGATTCTTCCTTTGAGGCTGCCGCGCACGGGAAGTAGGTTTTCTTCAACAACCGGCGGGATGATAGTCCAGTCGGACTCGAGTTCCTCGCCTTCGTCTTCGACAACCGCAACGTAGTCGTAGCCTTGGGTGAGCTGCAGCGGGTTGTCGAAACCTGCTTCTGTAAATAGTTCTTGTAGCCGCGCGACGTTGTCCAAGAGCGTGCGGTATACCCGTGGCTGGGGGGTGTACAGCAGTGAACGCACTTGCGTAGGCGAGAGGGTTTCGAGACGGATTTTCGCTTCGGAATACACGCGTACTGGCGCTCCTTTGGCGTCAATCAATCCTTTGAGAGGCACTTTGCGAAGCCTGTCTTCAATGGAATCCGCGTTTTTTTCCCACAAATAGAACGGAATTGCCTTGACTTCCTTGATTTCCAACAGCTTCATTTGCGTTCCACCCTTTTTTTGATGTAACATTTTTAACTGTGGTGAAACTATTAAAAGCAACCTAGTGGGAGAACCGTTTGTGAATAAAAAATGCGGTTGGAAAAATGGTTTAACGGATTCAGTTGATGTTTTGAAAAAGGAGGGTTTGGAATGGATAGGAATATTGTGCTGGAGTTCGTTCGGGTTACCGAAGCAGCCGCGATTTGTGCTTCCAAGTGGATGGGAAAAGGGGATAAACTACGGGCGGACCAGGCAGCTGTCGATGCAATGCGGCGGCGTTTCAATTCAATTGATTTCAGAGGACGGGTGGTTATAGGAGAAGGGGAAAAGGACGAGGCTCCGATGCTCTTTGACGGCGAAGAGCTGGGCAGTGGAAGCGGAATGGAAATAGATCTTGCAGTCGACCCGTTGGAGTGTACTGCCAACCTTTCGCAAGGAAAGCCCAACGCGATTTCCGTTTTGGCAGCCGGGCCTAAAGGCTCTCTTCTTGACGCGCCTGGAAGCTACGCTGACCAACTGGCCGTAGGCAAGGAGGCAAGAGGGGCTATTGATATTCGGCGGCCGGTGGGAGAAAACCTGGTTAGCGTTTCAAAAGCATTGGGAAAGAAAGTAGACGAACTTACCGTAATGATTCTTGAGAGGCCGCGGCACGAGCAGATGATTAAAGACGTGAGAGAGGCTGGTGCGCGCATCCGACTTATTGAACACGGCACGATAACCGCGGCAATAGCAACTGCAATGCCGGACTCCGGAGTCGACATTATGATGGGCATAGGCGGCGCGCCCGAAGCCGTAATCTCTGCGGTTGCACTTAAGTGCCTTGGAGGCGAGATGCAAGCCGTTCTCAAGCCGCATAATGAAAAAGCCAGGAAACAAGTTGTTGAGAGAAACCTTGGTTTGGACAAGGTGTACAAAACGGATGATATTGCAAAAGGAGACCAGCTGATGTTTGCTGCAACGGGAATAAGCGACGGGCCTTTGCTTAAAGGCATTGTAATAACCCGCCTTGGTTATCGTACGCACTCTATTGCAATGAGGACCAAAACGGGCACTGTAAGGTATATTGAGGCCCATCACCACGAGGGTCGCGGCGGCAAGTGAAAAAGGCAGTTGATTGCCTTATAAAGCAAGCGGGTCCTGACTAAAAACACGAATCAGAAAAGCGAAGGAGGCGTTGCACAAAATGAAACCCGTATCCGGAAAAAAGATATTCAATGCGCTTAGGGACAAGAATTGCATTATCCTTGCAGCCAACGTCAGGATAGTTGAAGGGGTTGCGGCCGGAATATTTCGAGCTGCAAAAGACTCAGATGCGGCAGTGTTGATTGAATTGGCGAAATCCGAGTGCAACCAACGCGGCGGTTACACGGGGCTTACTCCCGAAACGTTTGCGCGGCGGTTGTCGGATGTAAATAAGGAAATAGGGCACGACGTTTGGGCGCTGCACGGAGACCACATCGGAATAAAAGAAGGCACGCTTGAGGAAATGGCGGACACCAAGGAACTGGTTGCAATGCAAATAGCTTCAGGATACACTTCGTTTGCAATCGATGCCTCACATTTGTTCAACTTCGAAGGCGCCACTGTTGAAGAAGAATTGGCGCCCAACCTAAAAGCAACAATTGAAATGGCTAGATTCATAGCAGAAAACGTGCGCCACTCCGATTTTGGTTTGGAAGTCGAAGTCGGGGAAATAGGCCGAAAGAACTCGGGGGGAATGGTTCTTACTACTCCCGAAGAAGCGGTAGTCTTTATCCGAAAGCTCAAAGAAGCGGGGGTAAACCCGGACTTGCTGGCAATCGCAAACGGTTCCACGCACGGAAACGTCTACGATGGAGACGGCAATTTGATTCCGTTGGTGTCGATTGACATCGAGCTTACAAAAAGAATTGCCAAATCACTGCGGGACGCCGGTTTTGGCGTAAAAATAGCCCAGCACGGCATAACCGGAACCCCGTTGGAACTTATACGCGAAAAATTCCCTAAAGGCGACATACTCAAAGGCAACGTGGGCACTCTGTTCCAAAATATAGTGTTCGGCGCCTTGCAAATTCACGAAAGGGAGTTGTACGATAAGATGTTTGCGTGGGTGATTGAAAACAAGCCGATTCCAGGCAAGAAACCAAACGAGGTATTCGGGAAAAACGGCAAGTTTGCACTAAAAGTGTTTTTCGACCGCATCTACGCAATGAGCGACGAATGCAAGGCCGCAATAGAGACGACGGCTTACGAAGAAACCAAGAAGTTAATAGAAGCATTTAACGCAAAAGGAACGGCTTCAATAGTAAGAAAAACACTTTCTTGAACCAAACCGGCGCCGCCTTACTTTCGGGAGCGTTTCCAAAGCATTGCCGCACACGCGCCGATTGCCAGTAACGCAACTGCAAAAATGCATAGTTCGAGCAACGGCAGTGCAGGTTGGACTATTGC
>MNVG01000047.1 GCA_001871495.1 Candidatus Micrarchaeota archaeon CG1_02_51_15 | reverse complement strand
AAACCGAGATAGTCCTGCATTGGGTTGGCCCGCAGGCGCCGCAGCACTTGCTGGAACCCGTTTTGGAGTTGAGGAGTGTGTCAAGCGCCGAACCGTTTATGCGGATGCGGTTTGATTCCAACGGGTTTTTGTCGAATTTTTTTTTGGTCATGCTTGTTTTCTTGAGGCGGATTTCGTAGCCGCGCAACTCCGGTCTTTTGCGGAGTTCCGTTACCGCTTTTTCGAGTTCCGTTTCGGTCGAGCCGCAGCGGGGGCAGGTTTTTCCCTTGATTTCGAGCCGTTGCCAGTTGATGTTGAGTTCGCGGCTTTTTTCGGCAACGGGTTTGTTTGCATTCATGTTGATTGCCTTTGGGTTAGAATATCCACTGGATTAGGTAGTACAGGCCAGCCAGTAGGAATGCGGCTCCTATTAGTTTGCCTGGGGTTCGGCTATACGTGTTGAGGAGGTTGATTCCGTTGCCTGCTTTTTTCGTGGCGTGGATTGCCTGGGATAGCAGTAGCACGGGGATTGCCGTGCCTATTCCGTACGCAATGGGGATGAAGAGCCAGTCTTTGGTTGATAAGACTAACGGAATGACTCCGCCTATGAATAGTGCGGCGCTTACGGGGCAGAATACTATGGCGAGTGCGGCGCCTAGTAAGAATGCGCCAAGTAGTCCGCGTTTGGTGAGGAAGTCGAGTTTCTCCGAGTTTAAAGTTGGAAGGTTGAAACTGATTTTTTCTAGGAGCATTAAGCCGGCTATTCCCATTATGAGCGCGATTATCAAGTCGTAGTGTGACTGCAGGGGAGCCAGTGCTTGGAGTACGGCGGTGCCGGCGAGTCCTACTGCTATGGACGCGAGGATGTAGGTGAGGCTGCGTCCGGCCGAGTAGGCGAACGAAGTAATTGCAGCGCCGTAGTGTGATTTAGTGTCTTTGGAGAGTACTGCGATGGCCGCGAGGTTGGATCCCAGCGGGCAGGGGCTGACTGAAGTGATTAAGCCGAGCAGGAACCCGGCAAAGAGCGGCGGGCTGGAAGCGGCCAGCGAACCGATTAACGAGACTGCGTCCATTGGAGTCAATTTCTCCTTTCGTCGATGACTCCCGAGAGGTACTTTGAATAAGCGGCTTCGTCGCCGGTATAGTACCACGCTTGGCTTAGTTCTTCGAACGACTCGTTGCCTGAACGGTTTACGGCCAGGTAAAGCGACGCGTGGGTGGGACTGTATTTGAGCACCAGTTCGTTGGCGGGTTCGGCTTGCGCGTTTATGTTGATGTAGTTGATTACGCCGGAAGCCAGTTCGGCAGCGTAGTTCTTGCGGAGCGTGGATTCGGCGAATTTTCCGAGGTTCAAACAGGACTCACACTGGGAGTTTCCGTGGAACTTGATTAAAGTAATCCGCACGCCGGGTTTGCAATCGTCTACTGCGTCCAAGGAGCAGGCGAGGTCGAGCTGGGCGTACGAACGGTTTTTGATGTCGGACAGCGGGTTGTCGGCGGTGTTGTTGGCGGCCGACGTGGCGTTGTCGCTTGCAGGAGGTTGCGCGGAACCCGCGGACAAGTAAACGGCCAGTAATACTACTGCGCAGGCTATGCCGAGGGCGTGCAAAAAGTTTATTTTCATTTTTTTTAATCAAGACCTTTTTTCAAGCTGTTACCCACTCAGCTATTTCTTTAGGGTCGGGAATCCTTCCGGTGCACTTGACTTTTCCGTCGATTACGAGAGCAGGAGTGGAGATTACGCCGCGATTCATTATGGCGTTGAGGTCGGTTACTTTGGTTACTTCGGCTTTCTTGCCGCTTGACTCCAAGGCCTTTTTCACGTTTTCTGCGAGTTGAGCGCATTTCGCGCAGCCCATTCCCAGTATTTCTATTTTCATGTGTTCACGCCCTTTTCTTGTTTCCCTTACGCGCGGTCCTGTATTCCCAGCACGACCATGTCTTCTTCCGCTTTTATGCCCCTGACTTCCCCTTTTTTGATGTAAATGCATTGGTTGCGTCCTAAGTTGGAATCGCCGTTGTTGTCGGTGAATACTCCGCTGCCTTCAAGGACGGTAAGCAATACGCCGTAGTCTTCAGCGTGGGGTTCCAGCGCGAATCCGCTTTTGAGGCATATTAACGCGGCGTGAAAGCCCTTGGCATTCAGGAAATGTTTTTTGACTGGTTTTTCGGCGGAGAACGCGATTTTTTCGTTTAAGTCGTATCTTTTCATTACTTTCACCTCAGGTTATTGCGTTGAAGAAGTATCCCATCATTATTGCGCCTGCGAGAGTGACCGCCAGGAAGGCGGCCAGTAGTTGCCAGCGCATTACTTTTTTCAGTATTATCAGTTCCGGCAGCGACACCGCGGTAACGCCTACCATGAACGCCAAGAGATTGCCTAAAGGCACGCCCTTGTTCACAAGTGCCTCCATTATGGGAAGGATTCCCACGGAGTTCGCGTAAAGCGGCGCGCCAATCAGCACCGCGGCGGGCACGGACCACCAAGTTTCTGCGGAGAGGTGTTGTTCGACTATGCTTTCGGGCACGAAGCCGTGTATTAACGCGCCGATCCCGACTCCCAACACCACGTAAGGGAATACTTGGCGAGTTATGCTCCAGCCGTCGTGCCACCAATAGCCTGCAAGGGTTTTCAACGGCTGTTTTTTGTTGCCCTCGAAGGGTTGCGCGCCGGATAAGGATTTCAACAGGCTTCGTTCAACGTATTTTTCCAAGTTCAGTTTTTGGATTGCAAACCCACCGAGCATTGCGATTGCTATTCCCAAGAGGTTGTAGAGTATGGCGGTTTTCCAGCCGAATATTGCGGGAAAGAAGTACATCGAAGCCTCGTTGATTAAGGGGGAGCTGATGAGGAAGGCGAACGTGACTCCCAGCGGGATGCGGGCTTGCATGAATCCTATAAACAACGGGATTGAAGAGCACGAGCAGAACGGCGTGACCATTCCCAAGACGGCGGCGAAGAGGTAGTCGAACCCGAACCAGCGGCGCTCGGTAAGCAAGTCGCGGACTTTCTCCAACGGAAAATAGTACCGTACGACCGCCATCAGGTAGTTGATTGCAACCAGCAGCAGGCCTATCTTTATGACGTCGTAGACGAAGAAGTTTACCGCGCTTCCCAGGTAGGTTCCCGTGCCGAGGCCGAGCAAGCCGTAGGCAACCGCGTCGGCAAGCCATTGGGCGGGCAGAAAGATGTCAACCATTGTAACTCACCATTTTGAAACGTCGGAAAGCACGCGCCTGCCCCTAAAGGTAAGCGAATAAATGCGCTTGACGCCCTCCCTTCTTACTTCCACCAGGCCGCAATCATAAAGGACGCGCAGGTGCTTGGAAATATTGGGCTGGCTCTTGCCAGTAATACCGGGCAGCTTGCAGGCGCACAGCGCCCCCTTTTTCAGCGCGGCGAGTATTGCAAAGCGGGTGCCGTCGGCAACCACCTCCAAAATATCCATGACCTCAAATATAACTGAGGAGTTATATATATGCATGTGTTTTCTTTTTTGGTAAGGAACCTTGTTTCGAGCAGCGCGTTTTTTTTTTGGCGCAGGGAGCCTGTTTTTCCGCATACCTTATTATTTTCGGGCGTTGAAGCAATAGTATGTTTGAGAAGTCGTTGCCTGCACTGGGTTTTTTGAAGTACTTGTTTTTGGGCGAGCGGGTTTCGGTGGTAGTGCCTTGTTTTAATGAATGCGCTACAGTCGGGCATGTGGTGGCAATCGCCAAGAGTTCGCCGTTGGTGGACGAGGTTATTGTTGTTGATGATGGTTCTTCCGACGACTCGTCGGCAGTTGCCAAGGATGCCGGAGCGCGGGTGGTGAGGCACAGTCGGAACAAGGGCAAGGGCGCGGCTATTTTGAGTGGCGCGCGGGCTGCGCGTAATTCGGTTTTGGTTTTTGTCGACGCCGATTTTGTGAACTTGGGTTCTGAGGCGATTGAATCGCTTGCCTTGCCGGTTTTGGAGCGGGAGGCGGAGTTGTGCAAGGCTTCTTTTGACCGCAGTGGCGGGAGGGTTACGGAGCTTACTGCAAAGCCGTTGTTGGAGTTTCTTTTTCCGGAGGTTTCATTGCAACAGCCTTTGAGCGGCCAGTTTGCAGTGCGCAAGAAGTTGTTGAAGCAGTTGGATGTTTCCAACGACTGGGGTATTGACATCGGGATTTTGCTTGACTCGATAAAGCGCGGGGAGCGCGTTATTGAAGTCAACATAGGGCGAGTGGAGCACAAGCACCGGTCTTTGTCGGAAGTTGCGGCCACGTCGCGGGAAGTGACGAAAACGATTTTGGAGAAAGCCGGTTTCTTGGCGAAGAAGCACAAGCTTGTCTTGTTTGATTTCGACCGGACGTTGGTTGCCGGCAGCAGCATTGAAGCGCTTGCAGAAGGGCTTGGTTTTACGAGCCGTTTGGAGGCCGCAAGAAAGGATTATTACGCTAAAAAGATTACGGAACGGGTTTTGACGCGCAGGATTGCCTTGATGTTGAAGGGAGTTTCGCTGAAAACGTTTACCGAAGTTACTTCAGGCACTCCCAAGCAGCAGTTTGCGGAAGAGACTTTGGTTTACTTGCGGCGCATGGGTTACAAAATGGGAATTGTTTCGTTTGCATTCAAGCAGACTATTACCGCTTGTTTTGGGGAAAAGACGTTTGACAAGATGGTTTGCCCAAAGTTGGAAGTGCACGACGGAATGTTAACTGGGAAAGTTGACATTCCCGAGTTTGTTTCCGCAGACCGGCACGTTTTCTGCAAGGGAAAAGCAGCCAAGCGTTTGATGCGGCGCCTGGGAGTAAGCAAGAGCGAAACGATTGCAGTAGGCGACTCGAATTCCGACAAGCCCTTGTTAATGCAAGCGGGGGTTCCTGTTGAACTGAATTCGAAAAAGAAAATAGTGTCGGACTCTATTAGGATAAGCGCTTTGCCCGAGTTGTTGATAATCGCACAGTAGACTAAAATTGGAGTAGGTTAAAAGCAGAATATAGGACGGGTGTGAAATGGTATTAGAGAGCGAGGTTTTGAAAAACGGGCATAAGGCGCTGTTGTTTGATTTTGACAAGACGTTGGTTAATACAAGCAGCATAGAGGTGCTTGCAAACGGCCTAGGTTTTACACCCAAGCTGGCCGACGCTAGAAAAGAGTATTACGCTAAGCAGATTACTGAACGGGTTTTGACGCGCAGGATTGCGGCAATGCTTAAGGGAACGAGGTTAGACGAGTTTAACAGAGTTGCGTCACAAACCTCTAAACAACTCGGGGTTCATGCGACTCTGGATGCTCTAAGACTCCGAGGTTACAAACTGGGCGTTGTTTCTTTTGCTTTTAGGCAGACTATTGACGCGGCTTTAGGCAAAGAAACATTTCACGAGCTGATTTGCCCTGTTTTGCAGGTCGAAAACGGAGTTCTTACGGGGAAAGTACAGATTCCTAGATTTCTTTCTGCTGACCTCCACGTTTTTTGCAAGGGAGCGGCGGCGAAAGCTTTGATGCGCCATTTTAATGCGAAACCAGCGGAGACTATTGCAGTAGGCGACTCACGTTCCGACAGACCTTTGCTTATGGAAGTAGCGGTTCCGGTGGAAATACACGATAATGAAAAGATTTTACCCCATTCAATCAAGATAAAACGATTGTTGGATATCGCGCGGTAGAGAGGTATTTGTATTGAAAGAAATTCCAGTGTCGGCGATTATTCCGGCGTTTAACGAGGAGAAGACGGTTGCAAAGACAGTTCGCGTGGCGCTAAACGCGTTTCCAAATGGCCAGGTTATTGTAGTAGACAATGCTTCTGGTGATCGTACTTCCGAGTTTGCACGCAGGACCGGAGCTGAAGTTGTCGCTGCTCCTATTATGGGCAAGGGGCGGGCAATGACGGCCGGCTTATGCCAGGCGCGGGGTAAAGTGATTGTTTTTTTTGACGCGGACGTGACCAACGCGGGGCAGTTGATGTTGAAAAAGCTTGCGCGTCCGGTTATGGATGGCAAGTGTGATTTGACAATAGGTTCTTTTTCAATAGAGGGACCGCAGTTGTTTACGGAGTTGGCTTACCGTCCGTTCGTGCGGCTTTTCTTTCCGGAAGTGGACTGCGTTATTCCGTTGAATCCTTTGAGCGGCCAGCGTGCAATGCTGCGCAGCGCGGCAGAGGCGTTGGTTTTCGAACCGGGTTTCGGCGTGGAAACAGGCATGAACGTTGACGTGGTAATGAAGGGCCTGAAAGTAAGACAGGCGGGGTTGGGGCGACTTGAACCCGTGCACAAGGGAACTTTAGACCCGCAGGTGCTTTCGTCGCGTGCTTCTGAAATTACGGCAACGGTTTTGCGCAAGGCCAAGCAGTACGGCCGGCATTCGCTTTCAATGCATGCGCTGGAAACCGTGTTTAACGGAGTCAAGCGTTCGCTGCACTGAGTCTATTCAGTGGGCTTTCCGTCGTATTCTTCTGGCTTTGCTTCGGCTTGTGCTTTGGTGTGCCGTATTGTCTTGTCGATGTGTTCGGGCGGCGAGTAGATAGTGTACAACTTGAGTTCGATCGTAGTAGATGAATTGGTTACGTTATGCAACGCACCTGAAGGCACGATTGCGCAATCGCCGTCTTTGACCGCGTGGTTTACTCCGTCGATTGAAACAACTCCTTCGCCTTGTTCGAAGCGAAAGAACTGGTCGATGTGCTCGTGGACTTCTTCCCCGATTTCCTCGCCAGGTGCGAGGCTCATTAAGACTAGTTGACTGTGTTTTCCGGTGTAAAGCACGCGGCGGAAGTCCTTGTTTTCAAGCGTTTGCTTCTCGATTTCTGCACGGTATCCTTTCTTCATTTTCAAATTCACCTTCAGTACGCATTATTCGGTTTCGGATTAAAAGGGTTCGGCATGTTTTTAATTGTTTTACTCTTTTAGTTCAAGCATGGCAGTCAGAGCAGAATAGTGGTAAACCCTTTCGGAGAACGTGCACTTGTTTGAACGGCAGTTGCTTAAGTTGGACAAGCAACCTGAGAACCTGCGGTTAAAAAAAGCAGCGGGAACGCAGAAGCAGCGTGTAGCAGACGCGTATTCCGAGATAAAGAAGTCGGCTTCGACAGAAAAAGGTAATGACGCGGGTTTCATGGACCGTCACGCGTGCGCAAACCAATTAATGGGTCTTTTGGGCCACGCCGAATTGTTTATCGAAGAGCCTAAGGCTGCACAAGCAAAGGAATACTTGAGCAGTGTATTGAATTACAGCAGGTTCGTGCGCAGTTTTTCGAAGTCGCTTGCAGCGCTTTGCGAAAACAGGCTGGGAACCAAGAAGATTGAAGTAGGCAAGGTTTTGGAACTGGTTCGCAAGCACCAGCGCGCGCTGCTGGACTCAGGGGTTTCTTTGGATGCAGTCGCATCAACGGGAAAGGCGGTTTTCGATTCTGACCTGCTTTACTGGGTGGTTACCGAGTTGACGGGCAATGCCAAGAAGGCAGTTAAAGCAAGTAGCACACCTGAACCCCGCATTGAATTGTTGAATTACTCGCTTAAGGGCAGCCAGGTTATCGAGGTTCGCGACAACGGAGTGGGTATCGAACCGCATTTATTGAAAGGAGAACGAAACATTTTTTCGGGTCATTCGGGTTTTGCAAACAACCACAGTCTACCTGGCTCGGGAAGAGTGTTGCCTAAAATAAAAGAAGTAGTAGAAAGGCACGGTGGCGTGCTTGAAGTTGAATCACAGCCAGGCAAAGGAAGCGTGTTCCGCATAGTTTTACCCGGGGCAAGCAAGTTAAGAAAATAAAAAGAAGAAGAACCCCTCTCACGCGGGCTTCAGAGGAGGCAACGCTTTGATTGCCTGCGCAAGAGAGGGTTCAGCGAAATTATGCGCTTATTCTCCACGCGTGCACCAACGGTTTTTCTCCGTCGCCGAATCCTTCAGCAACGTAGAGGATGCCATGTTCGCGGTCGAAGGTTACTCCGCCAAGGCGTTGGAAGGTGTTGCTGGACCCGCGGTAGTACATCTGGTTTTCGATGCTAAGTGAAGCATAGGGTTGGGGCTGCCACGACTCCCATTCTCCGCTGGCAACACGCGCCAAGTCGTTGGGGTCGTAAAACAGCAGTTGGCGGCTAAAGTTTGTCGCCCACCAGCCGCGTAAGCTGACTGAACTGCTGCAGCCGGAACCGCCTTCGTGGCATACTTGGCCGTCGGAAAATCCGTACCACGAAGTGCCCAATGCCTTTATTCCTGCAAAAACTAGCGCGCTTTTAGCGTTCTTAGTCAGCCAAGCTGCGCCGGTCCACTTGTCGGCGTGCTGGTAGTTGTTAACTCCGTGCGCTGCCTCAGGATCGCTTACGATGTCAGGGTAGGCGAGAAGGACGGTGTTAGGTAGTGCTGAACGCGCTGCAGGCGGGTTGCCTTGCTGCCACGGGG
>MNVG01000035.1 GCA_001871495.1 Candidatus Micrarchaeota archaeon CG1_02_51_15 | reverse complement strand
AAGGCAAGAAAATCTCCCTATTCGACATACAAGCGCTCAACTCCTGAAGTCAGTCTAATCTGATACGCCTGGTTTTGTTGGTTTAGGTCCTATTCCTCCGCAAGCCATATGCTCAAAGCGCAAGCTTCAGGGTTATTTTCTGCAGATGAAAATCGGATACGTGTATTCTATTCGATAAGCGTGTTCGCCGGTTTTCTTGATGCCGTTAATTCCGTGTTTGGCCGCGTATTCTTCAACCAAGCGGTTTGCCTCCTTCAAATACGCGGCTTTTCTCCATTCAATCCTATCCAAAAGAGTTCGGTTGCCTGCTGATTTTGCTTCATCGGTTGCCTTTTTGTTAAATCGGTCCCACTGTTCCCGGGGGCTCCAGGAATTGGCGAGGGCGTAACCTGCAACAAAGTTTTCTTTAAAACCCGCTTTTTTCGCCATTGACAGGCAGTCTTCCTCGGACAGCCAGTTGTATTCCGACCTTGCAGCAGCACGGCCCAGCGACTTAATGTTTAAGATGTCCGAGCGCAGGCAGCAGTTTTCTTTGCTTCCGGAACTTACTTGGTGTACGAAATAGCCTCCTTTTTTCAGGGATTCGAAAATCTTGTTGAATACCGCTTGTTGCCGTTCTGCGGAATTATAGTGTATTACTGCCCTCGCGATAATCAAATCTGCGGAACTAACCTTCGAATCTTGAATGCTTGAAAGGATAGTTTGCAGCCCCGCGGATTTTGCGATTTTCAAGTAAACTGCATTTGCATCCAACACCGACGCGTTGACGTCATATCCCTTTGAAGCCAGGTGTTCTTTCACGCGTTTGGTTAGGAATCCCTCTCCGCCTCCGAAATCAAAAACCGTTATTTTTTTAGGCAGATTAGTGAGTATCGGGTCTATCCCGATTTTACAAAACAGTTCTGCATTCCTTGCATTAGAAAAATATCCGCTGTGGACCCTGCTTATCCGAACTCCTGCCTTAATATCCGCGGATGTTCCAACTGACGCTCGGCTGCCCATTGGGGGTATACTTCAGGATGCTTTTAATTGTTTTAGCGTTAGTTGTTTTCCATGAAGTCCGCCGGCCTGCGCAAAGATTTCGCCCGTGTTTGTTCCCTACTGCAACGCCGCTTCGGCAGCCGCCAAGTTTTCTTCGGCCCCAAGGTGGGCAATCCGTTGGACCTCCTCGTCGCAACGATCCTCAGCCAGAACACGAGCGACGCCAACTCCTCCCGCGCTTTTGCCGAGTTAAAAAAACGCTTTCCCAGGTGGGAGCAAGTAATCGAAGCGTCCGAGTCTCAAGTCGTTAGCACGATAAAGAGCGGGGGTTTGGCCAACCTTAAAGCGCGGCGGATAAAGCAAGTGCTCTCCGAAGTCGAACGCAAGGCCGGTGCGTTGAACCTGGATTGCCTTGAGCAAATGACTGCGCAGAGTGCGCGCGAGTGGCTTACTGAAATCAAGGGAATTGGCCCTAAAACCGCGGCGGTTGTGTTGGCCTTTGGTTTGGGAAAGCACGCAATGCCTTTGGATACGCATTGTCGCCGCGTGCTCGACCGCTTGGGATTGGTTCAACGCAGGATGCCTGATGCAAAGGCTCACGCGCTTGTTGAAGAACTAGTTGAAGACAAAATGAAGGGCGCGTGCCACTCGAACCTCATTCTGTTGGGGCGTATTGTTTGCAAACCGGTTAAGCCCCGTTGCGAAGAATGCCCGTTGAAAACCGTTTGTCCGCTGGGTTCAAAGCGCGGCACAGCAGTTTGAAGCGCGCATTTAAATCCGGTTGTTGCTTACTCTTTTTCAACACGCGGTATTCAGGGAAGTGATTTGTATTGGTTAAGGAAACACGGCGCGGCGCGTACTCGGGAAAGGCGGCGATTGTTGAGCACAAGGAAATCCCGTTAGGCCCGATTTTCGCCGTCTGCCTGCTTTTACTAATTGCAATCGTCGTGATGATTGCCAGCCCCGAACGCCGCGTTTCAGTCATTTCAACCCCCACTCCGGTCCCTTCGCCGGTACCGGTTTATGAATATGTTCCGGATGCAACCGTTGTTCCTACTTCGGTCCCGACTGCAGCTCCAACTGCCATTCCTGCAAACAGGCTTGATTCTTGCGCGGTAATCGACAAGCCCGGAAAGTACGTGCTCGTGCAGGATCTTGTGGTATCCAGTTCGGGAAAGGACTTCAGTTGTTTTACAATAGACGCATCCGGCGTTGAATTGGATTGCCGCGGTTATTCGATTCAAGGAAGCAACCAAGGCAGTGCAATCCTATTGCGTAAAGGCGCTACGGCCGAATCTGGAAAATGGAATGCGGTTGTGCGCAACTGCGTTGCAACCGGGTTTGAATACGGCTTGAACGTAATTTCGCAATCCAACTTGATTGAAGGAAACGAGTTTAATGAAAACGCGGAAGGAATTTGGCTCTGGTCGTCATCTGGGAATGCAATCCGCGCCAACGTCTTACATAGTAATTACAATTACGGCGTTACCCTTGCAGGCGGTTCTTTCAACAACGTTATTGAAGCGAACGTGCTTGAAGGCAACGGAGTAGGCGGTTCAGGCGGAGGCATTTACGAAAATACCGAGTCCAGGCCGAACAACGTTTATTCCGACAACCGAGTTTGCCTAAACGGCCATGACTTGGTGTGCGACGCGGGCAACATGATTGACGACGGCGGAAACAGCTGCGGTTCGCGCGACTCTTGCAACGTCGAATGCCTGCCTTGCTGAGTTCAACTGCCTGCTTAGCGCCAGTAACCGCAGTGCCTTAAGGTATTCTGCGGCACACCACGAGAGCTGCTTAGGCGAATTGGGCGGCGCGAAACCGCTTGCGCCAACTTGTTCTGGAAATTCATTAAAACCCGGAATCGCTTCTGCAGCAGCCAGCCAAACGCCGGCTTTCTTGCTGCAATGCGCGTCCAGCCTCTTGTTTTTCAGCTGCTTGAACTCAATTGCCAATAGCGAATACGCTTCTGAAACAAATAAGTTGCCCATCGGCCACGGCCGGCCTATTCCAGCAGCGCCGACGCGCTCGCCATCCCAAAAATCTTCCTTGTAGCGCAAAAGCGCAAACGAATTGCCCACGCGCGCGGCAAGCTCGTTTTCAATGCGGCCCAAAGAAAGCAAGACGCGGCAGAGAAAGCGGAAGTCGGGTGCAAACGGCTTGTACTCCAGCACCAATGCAATGCCCAATGCAACTTCGAAATCGACTGTTCCATCAGGCGTCTTCGTAAAACAGCGCAGTTCATTGTCCCAAAAACAGTCCAAGCTTTCCGCAAGCCGCCTTACTGTGGCGTCGCAGCGACTGCGTTCCGACTTAATCATCTTCCCTGCCGCAGCCAAACCGCACGCCAACGCACAAGTAGAGTAAAAGAAATAACCTTGTTTCTGCTCCCAAACGTCAGTGCAAGGCAATCTTGCTTCGACTTGTGCAAACAACGCTTCAAGCCCCGATTTCAATTCGGGTAATACTACTTTGGTCTTGTACGCTGAAAGCAACACCAGCGCATCCTGGTCCAACTGGCGGCTGCAGTTGAAATTACACCACGTCCGTTCATCCGGCCTTCCGTTCAACTCGTAACGCTGGAAAAGCAATCCGTTATCGCGTTGCAAGGCGGCAAGCGAACTCGTCAAAGCCGCGGCTGCAACCGCATCACAGTGCGCCAACTCCAACGCAACCAAAGCCGCATCCCGCGGCCAAACATGGGCGTACTCAAGATGCCCGTCTGGTGTAGCAGGCCCCGAGCAGGCCGCGGCTAACCCTGCCTTGCAAGAGTTTCTACGTATTACCTCCAAAGCCAATTCGTTCATTGTAACTACTATTAGGTAGTTCTAAATATAAAGGGGTTTGGGTAACGTGGGTTTGTGGGCCTTATATAATCGCAGGCGTATACTAAGGTAAGAGAAGCCCGGAGGGGTTGTTGTTTTGAGTGAAATATTCGTTTTAAGGCAGTTGTCGGTAAACTCGTTGTTTTGGGTGGGCATTGCGGCAGTAGTGTTCGGCTTGATTATAGGCGAGTACTCGTTTCTGTTGCTTTTTGCCGCCTTGATGGCCGTAAACTACGTGATGCTTTCGTTGGTCAGGCGGTTTGCGCCGGAATTGTTTGCGCAACTTACCGAGTACCACGAGCCGCGCAAAACGGTTAACGCGGACGCCATGCCGGGCCGTAACTTGGGCTTTAGAATCTATCCTTTGCCTTATCCTAAGATAATGGACGAGGATTTGAATGACTACGCGCCTGAAATGATTCACTTGGACATCAAGACCGACGGCGGCCTCGTCTTCCAAGGCAACTTCAACCGCGACGCACTAAAGCAATTCAGAGACGCGCTGGGTCAAGTGCTTTCACTAAAAAACGTGTTGGTGCAACCAGTGCCTGCGCCGAAAAAAAAGAAAGCGGCTAAATAAGGCCGTTAATTGTTTTAGCCTCCCATCAGCGATTGCGTTGATTACCTGCGGTTGCTTTTAAGCTTAGTTTTTAATGCGGTTTTCGCGCGTTCGAGTAAGGGAGTAGACCGCATTTTGACAACTAGGTTTCCCAATTTTTCACTAAGTTTTCGTTGAAAACGGTTAGAAATCCCAAGTTTCGGGTAATGGTTGGCGAATAGAACAGGTGCTCGTTTTGTTTCAAGCCTCGCGTGCCCAGGCGCAATAGTAAAGTGGGCAGTGATTGGTTGGATGTGCCCTGCCGTAAATCGGACTGAAGTAGCTATTCTCTTCCAAATAGAGCTCTAGTCAACTGATGGTATTCGCGGCCTTCGCCGGAAAGTTTGGGTTCGAAGGGAATTGTAAGCAGTTCAATTGGCGCGACCATGCCTACGGGCTATAGGGATAGTCCTCTCTTTTAGGATTGAGAGCTCCTTTGAGTGCGCACTTTCGTTCGTCAGTGTATTCACTTGATGCTCCTGCGGATACTCCAGAGTAATCCGCTTTGTATCCAAGGTGGCCGGTTTCACGCGCAAGCCTGAATCCCATTATTAAGTGATTCAGCGCATCTAACTCTGGAGGGCGGTGAGTTATCTTCAGCCTGGGTTTGTGAGTGGTTTCTTTAAGTTGCCGGATTGCAACGTCGTCGTCAAACAACAAATATGCCGCGTTAGGCTCGTTTCTGCCGTGGTAAGCCGCGAGTAAGGCAGCGCGGTTGCGGTTTGTTCCCCAGTTGCCGTCTGGAGGAACGAGTTTTTCATAGGCATTGCGCTCGGCTTTAGTTGCGCGCTTAAGCAATTTCGCTATTGGCAGTGGTGTTTCATCCGGTCCGTAGTAATGGATAGGCAGTTTTGGAAAACGCGCGCGTAATCGCGTTATCCTGCGTTGGTTTTCCTTTTTTTTTGCAGTTCTCCTATTGACATGTCGGAAACTACTATTTCAAGGTCGTGACCGAATAGGTGGGCTTGTTCGAGCAACGATTTTACAGTAAGCCCAAGGTAACGTCTGTCTCTAGTTGGGATTATCGCTATTATCTTTTGGCGTTCAATTTATTCGCGCACCATTTTCAAGCCTGCCTCCACTTTGGCCCGTTCGGCGTATCTTCGAGGATTATTCCTTTGTTCTTCAATTCCGCCCTTATTGAGTCTGCTTTCGCATAATCTTTTGCCTTCTTGGCTGCCTCGCGTTCCGTTGCCATTTGCCTGATTTTTTCTTCAGGCAACGCCAACTTTGCGCGTTCTTCGAGCGCAAACAAGCCCAAAACCGAGTCAACGCGTTCCAGGGTTTCGAGTACGAGTTGCGCCCGCGCTTCGTCAAGCGTCTTTTCGGAAACGAGTTTGTTTACGTTGGTTTCGAACTCAAACAACGCGGCCAGGGCCATCGGCGTGTTCAAGTCGTCGTCCATAACTTTTTCGAATTGTTTGAGGAATTCGTTGCACAACCCTTCGGCGTATCCCGTGTCTCGTAACGGCCGCTCTGCCCCTTTGGGTCGGGTGTAGTTGCCTTCGCGGATTTCTTCCAGCCTTCTTTTGAACTCGAAGAGTCCGGTTGCCGTGTTTTCTGCTGCGTGCAGCGCTTCCATTGTCAGGTTTTGTTGCTGGCGGTAGTGCGAAGAAAGCAGGAAATAACGGATGCCTGCGGGTTTGAATCCTTTTGCAAGCAAGTCGCGCAGCGTGTAGAAGTTGTCGAGTTTCTTGGACATTTTCCTTCCGTCGGACATGAGGTGTTCGGCGTGAGTCCAAAATCTTGCAAAAGGCTTTCCGGTTGCGGCCTCGCTTTGGGCGATTTCGTTCTCGTGGTGGGGAAAAACCAAGTCGGTTCCGCCCGCGTGCAGGTCTATTGTGGTTCCCAAGTGCTTCATTGCCATTGCGCTGCATTCCAAGTGCCAGCCTGGCCTGCCTTTTCCGAGCTCGGTTTCCCAAAATACGTTGCCGTCTTTTTCGTCCCACGCTTTCCAGAGCACGAAGTCGCTGACGCTGCCTTTCTCGTACTCGTCTTGTGCGACGCGCGCGCCTGACTTGAGTCCGTCTAGCGAAACATTGGAGAGTCGGCCGTACTTTTTGAATTTGGCTATTGAGAAGTAAGTGCTTCCGTCGCCGCTTTTGTACGCGAATCCATTTTGTTCCAAGGTTTTTACCAACGCAACCATTTCGTTGACGTGTTCGGTTGCGCGGCACCATACTTCAGGTTCTTGCATGTTGAGTGTCTTGCGGTCTTCAAGAAACGCTGCTTCGTATTTTTTAGTGAAATCTTTAAGTGGAACGCCTTGCTTCTGCGAGTCGCGTATCGTCTTGTCGTCCACGTCGGTTAGGTTCATCGCCTGCTTTACTGCAAAACCTTTGTAAACTAGGTAACGCCGTAGCACGTCTTCAAACACGTAAGTTCGGAGGTTGCCGATGTGCGCGTAATTGTATACCGTCGGGCCGCAGGCGTAGAACAAAACTTTTTTTCCCAGAGGTTCGAAAACCTGTTTCTCGCGGGCCAGCGTGTTATATAGTTTAAGTGCCATTGTAATCAATCGAAGTAGTTATCGCAGTTGCTTAATTTAAATCGTTTTTCGAAACCCGAACTTAAGGGAGTGGTTGTATTGTCCGATTTAAGCCCGATGGATGCATTGAAACTAATAGAGTTAAAAGAAGCGTTGGTAGTCGACGTACGCACTTTCCAAGAATATGCTCAAGGACGGATTCAGGGAGCTGCGTGCATTCCGGTTGACGAAATAACCTTGCGTGCGCGCGAACTCCTTGCCGACAAGAACAAGCCCGTTTTAGTGTACTGTCGTTCGGGCAGCCGCAGTGCATATGCAGCTAATGCACTGCAGGCAATTGGTTACTCTAAAGTCTTTAACCTTGCAGGTGGAATACTAGCGTGGCAAAAAGCAGGGCTTGAGCTTTCGCTTTAGGCTTCGGCTAGGAACGCGCAACTGCTTACCACGTCTCCCAAGCCCACTGTTCCCTTGCGTACTTTGGCGAATTGGGCCGGAATTACGAGGCAATAGTGGCTTTCGAATTCCGCCCATCCGTTACGCAGGAAGTCCGCGCCGAGTTCCTTGTCTCGCGCAAACGCATTCATTTGTTTGAAACCGTTTTGCGAAAGGGGAATTGAAAGCGAGCGCGTCAACTCCTTCAAGGTTATCTCCCGGCCTAAAATTGCCTTCGAAGTTGCGGCAACCGAGGAAAACAGCACTGCGTTACGCACGCGCTCTAGGGCAAAAGGGTACGGCTTGTGCAAAACTAAGACGTGGAAACCCGGGCCGTGTACGTGAATCCGCTGCAACCGCAGTTTGCGCATCACCGCCGCGCTTGCTTCGTATACTGCAGTGGCGCCATAGCCGTCTGCAATTGCTTTCGAGTGCTTGTGCAAGCCGAGCTTGCGGCATAATTCGACCAGCTCGACTTCATTTATGCCCAGGCTGTCGAAGTTTTCCGTAGCGTGCTCCATTATCCTTTCCTCTATTTTCTTGCAGTCGAAGGGCACGTACTCGAAGTGCACGCGCAAGCGGGAATTGCCTTTCTTGAGTGCCTTTATTGCCTTACTCTCGCGTTTGACAAGCCGCTTGAAGTCGTTTTGGCCGCCGTCGGATAGGTAATGGTGTCCTGCGAGCATTACGCAAGAAATTTTCTTCCCCAGACTCGGAAGCAGTTTTTCAACGCCGGGCTCGAATGCAAGCACGTTGCGGAACGGCGATGATAGAATAAGGCGGTTTGAACGCGGGCAGACCACAGAAAGCCCTTTTGCGCAAATGCGCTGGCCTTCTTTAAACTCCAGCACCCAATTCGTTTTAGCCTTGTCTCCGCGTTTAACCGCGTCTATTGCCTTACTCAACAATAGCCTTCCGCTGCGCGCAATTGGAAACAAAGTGTTCCTGCTGGCAAGCTTAAGCACGTCTCTAGAATGTGAAGGGCTATACAATACGGAGGTTGCGCCAAGTGACGCCAATTGGCTTGCAATTATTCCGGCTTGGCCGCCCAAGCGGGGCGTGTTTGAGTGAAAACGTGATTCCAACTTTCTTGCAAAAGCGTACGTTGTGGGAATATGGGCTGCCTTGCCTTTGGCAAACGCAGGCAACAACGCTTGGGCCAGGGTTTTTTCATCGTGTACAAGCGGCGGCTCGCGAAACTCATCGAACACGCCGTTTGCCAAAGAGTCCAAATCTTTTTTCGCAAGGAAAACCTGCTTGTCAACCAACGCGTTGTAAGCACACAGTATTCCCTTGTAGCGCAAACTGGTTGCAACTGCAACCTTGAGGCGGCAATTCCATTCCCTTACCTGCGAAGCGGCCATTAGTTCACTACTTTGCCCTATAAATTGTTTAAAGGTTTAGTCGGTCACGTGCAGGATTCCGTACATCTTGTCTGCACCTTCGCCGTTGCTGTAGTAGTTGAAGTATCTGAAGTCTCCAGTGCTGTTTGGAACAAAGTCTATTGTCTCAGGGAAGTACAAGTCGTTCTTTCCGGTTGCAACGTTCCAACTGGGCTTAATCAACTGGCGCTGGAAGCCCCAGTTAGGTTCGCGAATCGCTATGCCGTGGCCCTGGTCCAAACTCTGCACTATAAACCTGACTTTCACTCCCTTGCGGACCGAAATCGTGTTTGGTTCGAACTTCCACTCACTGGCGTTGATCATAAACTCCTGCACGTCAGGTCCGGGAGTCGGAGTGGGCGTGACTATCGGCGTTGCCACTACTTGAATCGTGGGCTCGGCAGTCGGCGTTGGAGTCGCAGTAGGTTCAGCAGTTGCTTCAGGCGTTGCAGTTGCTTCCGAGGTTGCAGTCGGCGCAACTGTCGCCGCCTGAGTCGGGAAAGTAGTCGGCGCTTGAATTACCGAAGAAGACGGCGCTGCCTTCTGGGCGGTACAGCCAAACAACAAAGTGCTGACCAACAGGACAGACGCCACGAAAAACAATCCACTTTTCATAATACTCTTCCCTCCGATAATCTTATTCAATTACGGCTAATATAATTCTGCTATCTTGCTCAACGCTTCGCCAAACAACTGCACTTCTTCTTCCGTGTTATACAGATAAAGGCTTGCCCGCACTGCGCCCGAGCCCGCGCCGAGGTGCGTCATCGCAGGTTCCGCGCAGAAAACCCCTGACCTTACGGCTATCTTGGCCGTCTTGTCCAAAAGCATTGCGATTTCATGCGGCTTTGCCTTGCCCAAGTTGAACGCCGCAAGTGCCGTGCGTTTGCCTGCATCGCTTGGTCCGTAAATTCGGGTTCCTTTGACGTCCGAAAGTGCTTCAAACAACTTTGATGCAAGCGCGTGTTCGTGCGCTTCGACATTCTTCATCCCCACTTTAGAAAGGTAGTCGCACGCTGCACCCAGTCCGATCATTCCGGCGTAATTCTGCAATCCCGCCTCAAAGCGCTGTGGCGGCTTCAGGAAAGTAACCGAATCCAAAGAAACCCGTTCAACTGTCTCGCCGCCGGTCATAAAAGGAGGCAGTTCTTCAAGCAACTCCCTGCGGGCAACCAAGCATCCTGTTCCGGTTGGGCCCAGCATCTTGTGGCCTGAAAACGCCATAAAGTCCGCGCCAAGTTTTTTGAAATTAGTTTCACAATGCGGCACGCCTTGAGCAGAGTCGACGAGCACCAACGCGCCCGCATCATGCGCCGCCTTAATAACTTCGGCAAGCGGCGCGCGTGTTCCGACGGAGTTGGTAGTGTGGTGCACTACGACTAGGCGCGTGCTGCTGTTTATCTTCTTTCTCCATTCTCCGGCTTGAGTCACGCCTTCAACGTCGGCCGCAACGTAATCCAACCTTATTTTCCCGTGCTTGGAGAGCATCATGAACGGCAAAAGCGCCGAATGGTGCTCCATAACCGAAGTCGTAACGCCGTTCCTCTCGGTAAAATCTAGCGTGCGCGCAACCAAGTTTATTGCTTCGGTAGTGTTGCGTGTGAAAACAACTTCTTCAGGAGAACACGACACGAACGTCGCGACCTTACTCCGTGCTTCTTCAAACTTTTCTTCAGTTTTCTTGCCCAAGCGGTGAAGCGAACGGCCGGCGCAACCCGGATAATCCGAGTAGTACTCGTCCTGTGCTTCCACTACTTGCCGTGGCTTGAGCGCCATGCAAGCGCTGTCGAAGTAGGCCACGCCCGTTTTTAGCACGGTAAAGTCTTCACGGATACTCTCAACGTCCATCATTTCACTTCTTCAACTCTTCTTCAATTAATGCCTCAAACGCCTCAAACGGCTTCGGCCCGACGAGCGTGCGGTTGTTTATGAAGAAAGTAGGCGTGCCGTACAACCCGCTTGCCATTCCCTCGCGATAGAACGCCTCGACTTCGGTCGCTGTTGCATTCGATTGCATGCATTCTTGGAATTCACTTGAGTTTACCGCAGCGTTGACGCCCGCTCGTTCGATTGCATCCGATGCATTAGCCAGTAACAACGGCTGCATCGAAAACAATTCGTCTTTGTACGCCCAGAACCGGTCCTGCCGGGCTGCGCACAACGCGGCTTGCTCGGCCAAACGACTGTTGTTGTGAGTTGGAATCGGAAAAGGCTTGAAAACAAAGCGGATGCGCCCCGCGTACTCTTCTAGCACGCGCGCCACAATTGGCTCGGCTTCCTTAGTATACTTGCACTCGAAGCAACCGAATTCAATCACCGTTACCTTAGCATCCGCGAGGCCTACTACCTGTCCGTTTAAGGTAGCTGGTAATACCAGAGTACGCGACGTGGAATTGCCCGTCCCGCAGTCCGAGATGTGTTCGCCGCCAATTGCGTTAAAAGGACAAAAGCCATCGCTTCCAGGGCCGTTGCAATCTCCGTAGACAACCCAGTTGTACGCAGAGAAAGCAGAGTATGCAAAACTTGCGATCATCAATGCCGTCAAAATCCAGGAAAACAGCTCGAAGTTCCGATTCAACGCGCCTGCAGCCCGCGGAGACTTGGAAAAAACGCTTGCAACCAACGTTGATTTAAGGCGCTCGTCCAAACCGCTTTCGCACGGCCGTAGCGTCATCTTCCTGAAAACGCAGTCGAACGCCTCTCTTGCGAGCGGCCTATAGCGCGCGCTGAACACTGCAAGCACTAAAAAAACCGCCAGGGCAACAAGGCAAATCATTCCAAAACCGTCCTTTTAAGAAACGCATCCTGCTTCGGATGCAAGCACGTCCAGCGACTGTTCGCCAACCAAGTGCCGCGAACCGTCGCGATTAACCCAACTTGGGTAGGCATCGACTCCGTTTTCCTGGCACTCGAACGGCTTTTCGTCACAATCTACGAAGTCAACCTTGGCAAACGCCTCGCCGAACGCCTCCTTCTGCGCATTGCAATGCGAACACCACTCCGTGCCGTACATAGTCCAGCCCTTTGCAGAAAGGCAGTCTGCCAATGCAACAGGGTCGGTTGCAGGACGGCCGAAGGCAAAAAACGCCAACGCAGCCACTCCTACTGCTATTCCTGCGATTACGGTATACAGAACAGGCTTTTCCAAAAAAATCCCACCTCACTAAAACACGCGTCCAAGGCATTAAAACCCATCTGCCTTTTAGGGTGTCAGCCGCATTTTTTAAAAGACGCCGCGCAATGGCTGCAGCAAAACACCAGCTTCCTTCCCCTTACGGTTTCCGCGTGGCCGCCTGAAAAAAGCTTGCATCCACAATGCGCACAAACAGTCAACTTCGGCTCGACTGCGATGTCCACTAGGCCCCCGAAGCGGTGCAGCAAGCCGTTCACGAACCGCTTTCCCTTCAAGGTCAATTCGTACTCGGTCTTCTCGCGCACTCCGCTCTCGCCTGCTTTCGCCAGTCCCTTTCCTTCAAGAAGCCGTAAAAAAGGATACATCTGCGCAGCGCCAGGCTTCTTGCCTATCAAGGTCTCAACGCTGTTCATCAAGCCATAACCGTGCGCAGGTCCCTTGGCAAGTTCAAGCATTACCGCAAGTTTTACAAGATTGTTTATTCTGACGTTCGACACGGATTTCACCTGTTTAACTTAATTACCTACGAAAAGTATTTATATGTTTATTTATAGATATGTCTAAATAGGATATGTTGGGTGGTCGTGGTTTGAAAAAGAAAGTGGGAATAATCGGAATGACTTGCCATAGTTGCGAAACGCTGCTGACCGAGGCTGCGCTTGAAGTAAAAGGAGTTTCTTCTGCCCGTGCAGATGCGAAAAAAGGCGTTTTGGAAGTTGAAGTCGAAAACGCGGCTGCACTACGCAACGTCTTCAAGGCAGTTGAAGAAAGCGGTTATTCTGTTAAAGGAGTTGAATGAATTTGAACCAACATACTTTTTACGCGTCGGGAATCGAATGCAGTTCCTGCCGCGCAGTAATAGGAAAGGCAGTGTCTGCTTTAGGCGCGCGCTTGGTTTCGCTTGACCCGGTTTCAGGCGCGATTACCATCGAGTGTAATCCCGAGCAGTTGGGTTCGATAAAAGAGGCGGTTGTAGCCAAAGGTTATGCCTTGCGCTTAGCGCCTGCAGCGTGCGCTTCGCCGCTTTTGCAGCCGTTGGCTTCTCAAACTGAAAAAACGGCTTTCCACCGCGCGAAGAAAATGGCGAAAGGCGTTCTCGGCTTCTCGCCTGCTTACAAACTAGAATCCGCCTTGCTGCGCAACGCCTTGCTTAGCTTTTTCCTGTTGCTTGCCTTCGAGGCGCTCGCGTTTCTGGCGTTCTTTTCACCAAACCAAAGCCTGAACGGCTGGCTGCCTTTCATACTGCTTATTGTCTTTTCAACTGTCTTGAGCGTGGCTGCATTCTGGCACGTGCGCACCTACCGCGCGCACTTCAACTGCATGACGGGAATGATGGTGGGAATGACCGTCGGAATGATTCCGGGCTTCCTAATTGGAGCAATAGTAGGCGCAACCAACGGAATGTTCGTAGGCTCGCTGGTGGGAATGCTAGTGGGAATGATTGCCGGCGCTTGGTGCGGTTCGTGTGCAGGCGTAATGGGCGTGATGGAGGGAATGATGGCCGGCGTAATGTCGGGAACAATGGGCGCAATGCTGTCGGTAATGATGCTATCAGACAACTTGCTGCCATTTCTCGCAATATTGTCTGCAGTCTTTGCCGCAATAGGCGGCGGGCTGAGCTATCTCGTCTACAAGGAAGCGGGCGGCAAGCTCGGAGACGTGGTTCCAGTCTCGTTCATTTCCTTTTTTGGCATGTGCCTACTGATTGCCTTCGGAGTAACGCTGATAATATTGTACGGCCCGGCTGCCGCAGTTGTCTGGAGGGCGTGATTGCTTGAAAAAAACAGAGCTTGCAGTAACGGGAATGGATTGCGCCAGTTGCGCGGTCCTGCTTACCAAATCGCTTTCGAAAGCACCGGGAGTAAAGACTGCCAGAGTAAACTTTGCTTCAGGCCGCGCAAGCGTGGAGTATGACGAAAAGCTTACCAACAGCGAAAAACTCATCGGAGTAGTCAAAGCCCGCGGTTATAGAGCTTCCATTGCAGGCGACTTGGACCGCGAACAAAAACTGCGCGCAGAACAAATAAACGGCTTGCGCAAACTCCTGGTTTTCAGCGCAATCTTTAGCATGCCTGCTCTTCTAATCGGAATGTTCCTAATGGAGTTTCCTCACCGCACACTCGTTTTGTTCGCCTTGGCAACGCCCGTCCAATTCATTGCAGGAGCGCGGTTTTACAAAGGATTATGGGCCGCTCTCAAAAACCGTTCAGCTGACATGGACTCGCTGGTTGCAATAGGAACTTCGGCAGCGTACTTCTACAGCGTCGCAGCTGTCCTGGGCGTGGTCGGCGAACAGTATTTCGAAACCTCTACGGTGTTAATCACCTTGGTGCTGTTTGGAAAGTACTTGGAGGCAATTGCACGCGGAAAAGTCAGTGAAGCCATTCGCGAGCTATTTAAACTCACGCCCAAAACCGCGCGCGTAATCCGCAACAACTACGAACACGTAATTCCCGCAGACCAAGTGCAAAAAGGTGACGTGATACTAGTAAAGCCCGGCGAAAAAATCCCAGTCGACGGCGTGGTTTTAAACGGCGGTTCTTCGGTTGACGAAAGCATGGTCACTGGTGAAAGCATTCCAGTTGAAAAAACCAAGGGCAGCAAAGTAATCGGAGGAACAATAAACAAGCACGGCGCATTCCGATTCAAGGCAACCAAAGTCGGCTTCGAAACCGTCCTCGCGCAAATAGTCAAGCTCGTTGAAGAAGCGCAGTCAAGCAAAGCCCCAATACAACGCTTTGCAGACCAAGTGTCGGCACACTTCGTCCCGGCAGTAATACTGATTTCGATTACCACTTTCATTGCGTGGTACCTGTTAGGTGCAGGCGTTTCATTCGCGTTAATGACTGCAGTCTCCGTTCTGGTAATAGCTTGTCCTTGTGCATTGGGACTGGCAACTCCGACTGCAATAATGGTAGGAACCGGAATCGGCGCAAAGAAGGGAATACTCATCAAAAACGCCGAGGCGCTCGAGACGATGCACAAATTGAAGTACGTGGTGTTCGACAAGACCGGAACAATCACTGAAGGAAAGCCCCGCGTAACCGACGTTGTTCCGCTCTCCAACCTTTCTCAAAAGCAAGTCCTCGCCTACGTAGCTGCACTTGAAAAACAATCCGAGCACCCTCTAGCAGACGCAATAGTGAAAGAAGCAGAGGAAAAGAAACTCGCGTTGCCCCGCGTAACTAACTTCAAATCAATTCCCGGAAAAGGCGTGGAAGCAATTCTCTTGGGAAAACACGTTGTCTTTGGCAGTTCGCGCCTAGCGCAAGAAAGAAAGACTTTTGGAAAAAACGCGTCTGCAACTGCGCGCAAGCTTGAAGAAGAAGGCAAAACCGTAATTGTGCTTTCAATTGCAGGAAAAGAGGCCGGCCTAATTGCAGTTGCAGACACGCTTAAAGACACTGCGCAGCTTGCAGTAACCGAGCTGAGGCAATTAGGCATTGAAGCGGTAATAATCAGCGGAGACAACTCCCGCACCACTGCCGCAATTGCAGCCCGTGCAGGAATCAAGAAGTTCTTTGCCGAAGTACTGCCTAGCGAAAAAGCGGCGCACGTCAAAAAACTCCAAGCCAAAGGCACGGGAGTAGGAATGGTAGGCGACGGAGTAAACGACGCGCCTGCTTTGGCGCAAGCCGACGTCGGCTTTGCACTGCGCAGCGGAACCGACGTTGCAGTCGAAGCAGGAAGCGTCGTACTAATGAAAAACGACCCGATGGACGTGCCGCGCTGCATCAGATTAGGCCGCGCAACAATGGGCAAAATCCACCAAAATATGTTCTGGGCCCTAATCTACAACGCAGTCGGAATACCTATTGCAGCAGGCGTGCTCTATCCCTTCACCGGATGGCTGCTGAGCCCAATGATTGCAGGCGGCGCAATGGCATTAAGCTCGGTTTCAGTGGTAACCAACTCACTGTCACTACGTTTGATAAAACTATAGAAAAAGGAGGAATGGTTTTCAATTGAACAAAATCGAAGCAATAACAGTCCTCGCAATACTCGCTTTTATCACCTTAGCGGGGTTGTCGATAATAATGAAAGGCGCCGCAGTTGAAACGCCTTCCCCGCAGCCAAGCGCGTCAATCCAACCCACTGCCCTGTTGCAAACGCAGACCGTGCAGTTGTCCGTCAAAAACGGTTATTACGAACCTCGGACAATAACCGTCCCTAAAGGAACGCGGTTGCGCATCGAAGCAGACGCAAACACGTTCGGCGGCTGCATGACTACCTTGCTCATTCCTGACTTCGGAATAAGCAAAACCATAACCAGCACGGACAACGTCGTTGAATTCGTTGCGGACAAAACAGGCTCGTTTGCCTTCCACTGTCCAATGGGAATGGGGCAGGGAACGCTGATAGTCAACTAAGCCCGTTGCCTTTTCCTGAAAGCCCCGTAGTAAGCGCGATTGTCGTAAACGTGTACGAATGCTTCCTTATGCTCAGCCGTTTCTTCAGGGTCGTGCGTAAAATACATTCTAAGTAAATTGAAGCACTCGGTTGGATTAGATAACTTGCCGTACCTATGGACTATCAACACTCGGTCGTTTGGTTTAAGCACGCGGTGAACCTCTCTTAACATAAGTCCTTGATCTACGCCGGCTGCATTCAGTACGTTGTGCAAGTAAACCCGGTCAACTGAAGAACAGGCCAACGGAAGTCTTGCCTCGTCTGCCTTAACCGCATGCGCGTTTCTGATTTCCCTATTGCTTTAACCCCCTGCTGATACTGTTCCACGGCCTTTAGGTGTCTTGCCAGGTCGTCGTAACTCTCTCCTTCAAACCTCGGCGGCTTTTTCACTCCTATGTAAATAGATTTAGGGCGCCGTAGTTTACTGACTTCCGTAATTGGCATACCGCCGTGGCCTATTTCCAAAACTATCTCGCGGGGAATTATTTTTTTCATGGCCATTTCTAAAACCTCTATTTATTTAACGGCAGTAAAACCTTGTGCTTGCTCGTTCCAAACCACTTTCTTGAAACCCGCTTCCGCCAGCCTCCGCGCCACGCCCTGCCTGATTCCCTTCCCCCGTCTTTCGCCGGGCATTCCCGTGTAGTGAAACAACTTGCCGCTTGGCTTGAGCACGCGGAACAACTCGCAGTAAAAAGCAAGCGAATACAACTCGCCAGCGAAACTAAAGCGCGGCGGGTCATGCAGCACCACATCAAACTCGCCGTCATCGAAGTCGTTTATCGACTCGAACGCATTGCCTGGGACAATCCTTACTGCCGGGTTTGCAAACAACTCTTTCGAAGCGGAATTGAGTTTTGCCAGCTCTAAAACGTTTTCATCCGCTTCCAAAGTAGTAACTCTTGCGCCTCGTTTTGCCGCAGCCAGCGCCGAATACCCTAGGCCGGTGCAAACGTCCAACACTTTCCGGCCCTTGCGTATTGCAAGCAAACGCGCCTTGTTCTCCGCGTCTTCCAACGGAGTCCTGCGGACGACCTGGTGCATTTTCACGCCGTTAATCTCAATAGTCCCCAACTCAGGCAAAAGCTTGTAAAACTTTCCAGAGCGGAAGAAACAAGGTTCTTTCATAAAATTATTTCATCTCGAACCCGATTTTTTTTCCTTTTGCGTCAAAACACGCCGTGCTTTTGATTGTAAACGGAGGGGCTGCAATGAAGTGCACGGGTCCGTTTGACGCGAAGTGTTGTAGGTCTTGCCGCGAAGGCCGCGCGGGGCCTTGGGGGTGGCTGTGGAAGCTGCCTATCGAGTTGGTGTTTGGGGGGATGAACCACGGAGCGTAAGATGAAAAGCCGTTGCCGTAGTCGCTTAATGGGGGAATAATCAGTTCTTCTATTGTTATTGCTTCGCCGTTCCATTTGCCGCGGAACAATCCGATGAACTCGTCTGGAAAAATGTTTTTCGACGCTTGCAATGCAGTCAGTAACGGGCGGCTTTTTACTAATACTTTTGTTTCAACCAAACGTTTCAAGTCCTCTTTAGTTTTCCTTTCGCCTATTTCGCTCGTGCCGTGCGTCAAATAAAAAGCAAAATCCCAGTGGCTTGCCGGTGGGGGCGTTACGCGGGGTTTGCGCGGCGTTTCCGGGTTGTGAGGAACTGGTTTATTACAACGTTTTGTTGTTTCGACCACTCTGCATTCGGCGTTTTCTTCAGCCATTCGACGTAGCGGGAAATGAAATCTAGGCGTTCCTCGAAATTTTTCTTCTTGTCCGCCTTGAGCTTGCGCAGGTCGAGTCTCATTTTGTTGCCTCCAAGTACTTGACGTTCTTTTCGGCTTTTAACGCTTGCGATAGCGAAACGACTTTCTTGCGGTCTAGCCTTTCTTTGAACAACGGGTATAGGAACCTTGCATCTTCCAAATCTTTTTCAGAGCCGAGGAACAGCTTGTACGCAACCTGCAGTTCAATTGGGGAAATAGGGATTCTCCAGTCGTTCACGTAAAGCGGGGTTTTTTCGCGCAACGCCATCTCGTGCAACTGGTTTGCCGCAAACTTGATTTCAGCGTTCGGAATAAACTCTCCTTTCAATGCGAACCTAAGTGCAGTGCCTTCGGAAATGTAGCCTGAAAACCCTTCCTCGCGGTCACAGGGGGTTATGCACTCAAAGCCGGCCTTCTCTAATGCAGTTCATAAGTCATTGAACTTGTCTTCGTTAAACGGAGCGAGAATAAAGTCCACGTCTTCACTGGCGCGGCTTCTTCCGAACACTATTGCCACGTAACCTGAAACAACGACGTAATCGATCCCCCGTCGTTCGAGCACCTGCGTGAACTTCTTGACGAATGCGTCGAGCGAAGACTCTGCGCGCTTCAATCGAATGCCGTCTTTACCAAACTCAACTTCCACGCCGTTCATCCCCTTTAAGATGATGCGGACTGGATTTAAAGCCAAATCCCAGCGGCTTGCCGGTGGGTTTACTGCGTGGTCGCGTACGTTTTTTTCATCCACAGCGCGTCTTTTTCGATGTTCGGGCTCTCGCTGATGATTACCCCGCCGCAGTTGAACTCGTGCAGCGCTTGTGCAAGCGGCGGGAACGGAGGGACGCCGCATTCCATTGGCAGGTGGTTCAGCTCGCCTTTTGAGCTGAAGTTTATCCCACTCATGTGGCAGTGGAGGCTCCAGAGGGCTTCGCGGCCACAACTTTTTTCCAATGCGTCCAACAGTTGTCGATAGGTTTCGATTCCTTTGATTCTTGCGTTGTCGCGGGCGTGTACGTGCGCCCAGTCAATCGTAATCGCGAGTTTTTTCCAGCCGAACTCCGCGCTCAGCTCCATTAACTCTTCAAGGGAGCCGAAGGCGGTTGGTTTGCCGGTTGTTTCCGGCGACAGGCGTACGGCGTCCAGGCTTTCGGCAGCCATTTTCTCCAGCACTTCCCCCAAAGCGTTTTTCATCAACTGCATTGCCTCGTCTTTGGATTTTCCCAAGTAGAAGCCGGGGTGGAAGACTAGGCGGCCTCCTCCTGCTTTTTCTAAAACGCGCGCGGTTGTCAAAAGCTCGTGGACGGTCTTGGCGTACTTCGGCTTTTCCAACGACAGTAAGTTGAGGTAGTATGAGGCGTGTGCGCTTAGGATTACGTTGTTTTCTTTCGCTGCTTTTGCGCATTCTTCTGCCAGCGCGGAACTCATTCTGCAGCCGCGCACGAATTCAAGTTCCATTGCGTCCAAGCCGAGTTGGCGCACGCAGCGTATTCCGGAGAGGGAACTGCGTTCTTGGCATTGGGCGGGCACGCCGGCCGTGCCGAAAATGATTGTTGGGTGCCGTAGTTGCGTTGTTTTCATTGTGGTTTAAGTACTTCAAGCCGTTTTTTATACTCTTTGCGCTACTCTCTTGTTCAGTTGAAAGGGGGGTGATGCGGTTATGGCAGGCATTCGTTTTATTGGCCACGCGTGTTTCGAAATTGAGTTGGGTGGTCGCGTGATTCTTACCGACCCTTGGCTGGAAAAGAATCCGGTGGAAGAAACGCGTTTAGTGCCTCCTGCGGCGGTTCCTGAGAGTTTCCGCCGCGTGGACGTAATACTTATTTCGCACGATCACTTCGACCACTGCTCGCCCCGCGATGTTGAATTGATTTGCGAGCGGACGCAGGCGCAGGTGATAGGGCCTGAAGACGCGTTAATGCGGCTGGAAATCAACCCGCGCTTGAAGATGCCAGTTTCCGTTGGAGAATCGTTTTCCGTGCTGGGAGTGTATCTTGAAGTTATTGACGCCAAGCACGGCGAGCCCGGAAGCTCGGTCGGATTCATAATCTCCGCTGCAGGAAAGCGGATTTACTTCGCGGGGGACACTTACGACTTTTCGGGAATGACGAATATAGACTGCGATATTGCATTGCTGCCTATTGGCGGCACTTACACCATGGACATGCTTGGGGCAGTCAAGGCCCTCAAACTAATGCGTGCCAAGATGGTGGTGCCCATGCATTACGACACTTTTGCACGCATCAAGGCAGACCCAGACGATTTCGCCAAAAGAGTGCAGCAAAACACCCGCTCCAAACCAGTAGTCCTAATGCCAGGCCAAGCGTTTAGTTTCTGATGCAGGGTGGTTTAGCGAAAACCTTAAAGCGGTTGGCGGGCATTAGTTTGTTCAGTTGTTTTAGTTAGTTTGAGGTGTTTGTGAAATGATTACGGGCGGAAAGATTAATGCTGTTGAAGCAAAGAAGTTGAAGGAAGGCGAAGCTGCTTCCGGTTTGAACGTCAACGTCAACATTGAGGACTTGAAGGTCGAAAAGAACCGCGTGGTGGTTAAGTACACTTATTCCGTTGACTACTCTCCTAGCGTTGGGGAAATCAAGGTAATGGGAGAACTTTACCTCGACGACAAGAATGGCAGGGAGTTGGAGGACAAGTGGAAGAAAAACAAGCACTTGGAACCTGCTTTGGCCGAAGAACTCTTGGCTGCAATCACTTACGCTGGAATGACTACTGGCACTCTCATGGCGTTTGCAGTTAACATCCAGGCTCCAATAAACGTTCCGCGTGCACGCATCAACGCACCGAGCGAACAAAAGCCGCACGCAGCAGGCTGAAGTCCATAACTCGGATTGTTGGAGCAATTGCTTACTTATATAGCGGTTGCTTCAAGTGGTATTCGGGCGGTTTCGGGAGTGCCTGCTTTGGCTTGGTTTCGCGGACTGGCCTTATGAACGCGACAGGGGGTTGCTTGAGCCGTTTTCGCAATTCCTTGAGTATCCGCAGTTCGTCAGCGCGTGGAATTCCTTTTGCAACTCTGTGTTCCACCAAGTGTTGTATAGGCACGTTTATGCGGGTTAGCACAGATGCATTTTTTCTTCTTTTTCTACTAGCGCCCGCCAGTTTTTGGAAAGAGTCGTAATGTTCCTCGACGTGTTGACGTACGTGGTCTGCGTCGGCGAAGAACAAGTGTGTGCGTGTGACTATTATCAAGTGGTCTGCGAGTTCGTTTGTCCACCGGCCGTTCCGGGTTTTAAGGATTATTCTTTCTATCTTGCCAGGCCTCGAAAAAGTGCTTTTCACTTCGAAGAGGTTTGGCCGCGCGCCTGTGCTAATAAGGTCGGCGCCTTTTAGGTCTACGGAGCGTACTTTTCCAAGCAAAGTCGCGGCTACGCGTTCGCCTTCGGGTCCTGATTGGTTGCGGTATTTGTTTGGCATCTTGCATTAGTTAATTTGTAAACGTTTTTAACCACGTGGATAATGCAGGCGTGCGTTCGAGTTATAAGGAGTAATTGAGTTGTTTTTTGCATGCGTGCAAGTGCCTTGTTTTTGGCAATCGTTGTTCTTTCAGGGCTTTGTATAGGGTCGTCTGTGCAAACGAGGTTGTGTTACTTCGGTGGCCCGGATTATTCCGACGGTTTGGAGCTTCGGAGTTTCGAAGTCCGTGGCAATGCCTCTTTAGTCGAAGGCGGGAACGTGAGCGTAAGGTTTTTCCTCATTAACAAGCTGCAGTCCGGCGTGTTGTTCGGCGAGCAAGGGATTTTTTTGATAGTTGAAAGCCCGTCCGGCTTGCGGGTGGAAGCAGGCAACGAGCGAAGGGGCTTGGCGTTGTTGCCTGGCCAGGGTGTGATTATAGAAGCCAACGTTTCGATTAATGCAAGCGGCAAGTGGGTTTTCTGGCCGTCGTACGTGCTGAATTCATCGGCGCAGGGAATGGTTGTCAAAAGCGGTTTCGAAGGCTGGCACGCTTGCGCTGTAACTTTCGGGGCTGCAGATTGTAATGACTCGGATTCGGACGGAATTTTGGATGCGCAAGACAACTGCGTTAATGCCGGTAACTCCATTCAGTTGGATTCCGACGGCGATCTCGTGGGTGACGTTTGCGACAACTGCGTTTCCATAGTAAATCATTTGCAGGAGGATTCGGACGGCGATGGAGTGGGCGACGCGTGCACCGGCGCGCTCAATGTAGGAGTCCGCGAGTGGACTTCAGATGCGTTGGAGGCGTCTTTAGTTCCGCGGTGGTTATTGCGGCCGTCATTGCGTTCGTTGGTTGATTCCGATAGCGACAATGTTTCGGACAGCGTTGACGCGTGCGGTTATACTTCCTTCGGAGTTAGCGTGAACGAATTCGGTTGCGGTTGTTGGGAGTCTAATGCAACGCGCGGCCTTTTCGAAAGGGGGAGTGTGGTTGCCGACGTGCGCGCGCAGCGCGGCGAGGGGCTTGCGGTTGCAGGGAGGGTTTGGGAAGATGAGTGCGTCAATTCTTCGTGGGTGCGCCGCGTGCATTGCGGCAAGGGAAATGCCGCGTCGTTCGAGTACGCAGAATGTCCCGGCGGTTGTCTTGCAGGAATCTGCATTTGCAGCGACTCTGACGGAACCGATTATTTCCAGCGCGGTTATGCAATCGTTCTTCCAGGCGACAAGCTTTCCGGCCCTCCGTTGTTCTCTTCGCGTAACTTAGGCGGGTTGGTTGCAGGCGTTTCTGCGGCATCCGAGAATGCGCGTAATTTTTTCAGCTCAATATTTTCTCCAGAATTCCTTGCGAACCGCGTGCTTGCTGCAGAGTATTGTTCCGACAACGTTACGGTAGTGGAATTCGTTTCCCGTGCATTGGTCAACGGAAGTTGTGTTTCGTCACGCGAACCGCATTTCTGCAGTCAGGGTTGTGTTAACGGCGCTTGCACTGCTTTTCAAGAAGGGAACTTACGTAATGAAAGCAGGTATTACAGCGAGCCGTTGTTCCTGCTTTCCTCTTCTGCGGGTTGGCGCGAAATGCTAAAGTACGTGCCTGTAGCGGTTTGGACCGAAGCCGTCGAATCGGAGGTTGCCGAAAACTTTTCACACCGTTTCCTGCGCGTGACCAAGCACCCTTTGTTGGTTTACGGTGAGAGCGGAGGCGCAATAGACGTTGATTCGACCACGCAGTTTATACAACAGTATTCGCCAAGCCGCGTTGTTTTCCTGAATTCGGTTGATGATAGGTTGAGCGCACTGCTGGTTGCCGACTCCGAAGTTCCCAAAGAGCAATTACGTTCTAATCCCTCGCGTTACTTGGGAGGAGGAATGAACGAGGCACAGCTCGAGCTTTCTCCGAGTTCGCGTTACTTGTCATTCTGGAATAATGTAAGTGTTTTCGTCCTTTGCGAAGACGATTATGCAACCGGATTGGTTTGTGCCGAGTTTGCGTCGTTAGTTAACGCGCCGTTGTTTTTCGACTCTGAAGAAAGCGCTTGGGGCGCACTGCAGCAATCGAGTGCGATTACAATAGGACATTTGAGCGGCTCTGCAGTTAGGCGTTTGGCAGATGGAATGAACGTTGTTGCCGCGTATTCCGTCAAGGATGCGATTGCGGAATACGCGAAAATTACCGCCACAGACAAGCTGGTGTTGGTGAACCCAAGCGATTTGAATTTGCAGGCAAACCTTTCAATCAGTCCCAGGCGGATTCCAGGCAATTACTTCGGGCTGTATTCAAGCGATTCGTTGGCTGCGCCGTTCCTGGCTGCTGCAAAGCACGAGGCAATAATGGCGGCGGTCGAACGTGATTTCGACGCGGTTGACAATTTGGTAGAAAAAAGTTTCCACGAGCTTGGCGTGATTGGAAAAGCAGGCTCTCCGTCTTTCCTCACTATTGTTGCCAGTCCGCTGGCAATTCCTATGGTGCAGTACGCCCCGCTTTCGCCGTCTCCTTCAATATTCGGCAATTTGGTGGTTTACGAAGATATGCCTTACGGCGCAGTCGGCATTTTTGCATATGACTTGGTTTCA
The DNA here is from genome assembly GCA_001871495.1 of Candidatus Micrarchaeota archaeon CG1_02_51_15. Taxonomy (GTDB): domain Archaea; phylum Micrarchaeota; class Micrarchaeia; order Norongarragalinales; family UBA8480; genus UBA8480. The sequence goes on along the minus strand of MNVG01000035.1, from coordinate 9,522 downwards.
CACGAGACTACCAGGTTAAGCGCGTCTGAAGAAGGCGACGGCCAACCGGTTGTTTGGAACAACTCCGTTGCCTGGACTGCCGCTTCATTCGAAGAAAGCACGGGTAGAACGGACTATGACGTCATACTTAAACAAGGCGATAAAACGCGGGTTGTCGCAGGCAAGAGCACGCAGGAAAAAACGCCTACATTGTACTCCGACGTAGTCGTTTGGACTGAAGTTGACGACGGCTTTCCTTGGGGAAAGATTTTCGTCTGCAACGCCAGCCTTTCGTTGGGACTCCCCGGCGCCTGCTTTGGCAATGCAGTAAACCTTACTTACGACAAGACCGGCCGCGACCCTGCGATTTACGGCGACGTCGTGGCGTGGACCGACAACCGCAACGACGTCCAACGCAAGGGAGACTATGACATTTACCTTGCGAGCATAAGCGGTTCGGTAATCAAGCGGGTTACCTTCAACGGAAGCCAGTCGAACCCTTCAGTGTACGGCGGGATTTTGGCGTGGCAGTCGGTTGACAAAGACAATTTTACCCGCATTTACTACTGTAACCTCGATTTCGGCACCTGCGATGCCAACGGTTCGGAACTCATTTCTTTAGGCAATTCCGATTGCATGAATCCCTCGGTTTGGGAACGTAAGATCGCGTGGGTGTGTTACGACAACGGCATAAACTGGCGCATTCAAGTGCGCAGCCTGGACAGTAACTTCACGCGCACCATTTACTCTTCGCCCCAAGGCGTGAAGACTCTTGCAAAACCGCGTCTTCAAGGCAACCGCGCGGTTTTCGCAGTTCCCGTAAACACTTCGCGGGGAATAAGGAGTTACGTGCTTGCCTATAACCTCGAAGACGAAGACGTGGAAGCAACAATTCCCACTTCCTTGTCGGCCGGGCGGTCCAACGTTCCTGGTAACAGCCTGGAATTGGATGCCCGTTATTACGGCACCACCAACCAAGCTTCCGGCATTCAAGACGTTGCAGTAGGAAGGATAGCAGGGCTGACTATTTCCGACACTTTTTCCTACGTCAACCGCGCACTTTTCCAAGACCGCCTAGTGCAAAACCGCAATGCCTTGCTTGCAATACGCGAACACTGGGACGAAGGATTCGATTCAAAAGACGCGCTTGATCCTGCAGTGCTCGAAGCATATGCGCGCGCGCAGTTCTGGACCCAAGGAGTGGAAAACCAGTTCGACCACGTATTGTTGTCGGCCGGCGCCGTAAACAACTCGCTTGACGCAAAAGCCGCGTTGGCCTATGGCTCCAGTTACCTGGTGTTGTACGAAGGCAAGGGTTCGAGCCAAGGATTTTCAATAATGCAAACCGATTCGCTTTGGCAGGATAACGTCTGGTTGCCTGCTTCAACCGTGCTTTCAATGGCGCCTTCCACTTGCGATTACAGCCGGCCCGACAAAACAAAACTGTTTTGCGCAAACAACCTCCGTTACGGCGCATTGGAGTTCCAAGGGTCTGCCGGAATAGGCTCCCGCAACTCGGAATTCCAATCAATAGTAAAAGCATGTTTCACTGAAGGCAAGAGCATAGGACAGGCATTCATGGAAGCAAAGAACGCCCAAAGAACGCTGGCAACAAGAAAAAGCGCGTCAACTTGGCGCGCAGGCCACGGCGACGCAGTGCAAATACTCTGGGGCGACCCCTCGCTAAAGCCCAAAACAAGGTGGAACCAATGAATCCGCAAAAAACAATCCTGATTATTGCGGCACTACTGCTTGCTTCAGCGCTCGCTTCCTCCCTTTCATTCAAAGTATACTCGCCTTCAACGGAATACGCGAGAACCTCGCCCATAACCGTTTATGCCAACGTGTCCAACGACGCCAACCACTCTCTTTCCGCAACAATATTCGCCTCACTTGCTAGCGGCGAACAGGCAACAAGCGTCTCGTCCTACGAAGTCGCGCTGCCGCCGCTTACCCACGAAATAATAATGCTTTACAACTTCACTCCAGGCGAACTCAACCAAGGAAGCTACGAAGTAACCGCCTCGCTCGAATCCCGCGAAGGGCTCATCGCACTTTCGCAAACCCAGTTCTCCGTATTCGGCGCAATCCGCGAAACAAACGCCGTGCTCGAAGCCTGCGCCGACGAAAACTGTTACGTAAACTCCAACGTATTCAAAGCAGGCCAAACCGTTTTCCTGTTCGTCCGCTCGCAGCAAAACCAAACCCGTTGCGGCGCAACCACCATCCTTCCTTCAGGCGAAACCATCAGCCACACGTTTCCCTATTCTTTCAAAATAACCGAGTTAGGCACGCACTACGTTGCAGCCAACTGTTCGGCCCCCGGCCGCACTCCAATCCGCGTTTCCTTACTGGTTTCAACCTTCGCCGAAACTCCTTTGGTAAAAGATCCTCAGGTGACTCCAGAACTCTGGCCTGAAGGAATCGAGTATGCCCTTCCCGACGCAGTAGACCGCGGAACCAAAGTCGTGCAAACCGACCCGCTCCGCGCACTTCTGGCCGCACTAATAATGCTTTTTGGCGTATTCCTAATCGGTTACGCGCTCAAAAAAATAAGCGACGGACGCAAAACTGGAAAAAACGCCTCCCAATCGCCGCCTTCAACAAAAGCCAACAAAAATTAAAATAGTCCCCTCCCTTGAAGACTCCGAGAAATAAAACGAGGAGGCGTAATCAAAAATGTATTTCGAACCAACTAAATTCGAACACTTACTCGGAACCCCGGGCTTCAGCGACCAAATCCTGAAAAACCACTTCACGCTATACCAAGGGTATGTTGCCAACACCAACAAACTCGTTGAAAAAATCATTGCCCTCTCGGACTCAAAACAAACCGCAACCCTCGAGTTCGCGGAACTCAAACACAGGCTCGGCTGGGAATTCAACGGAATGCGCCTCCACGAACTGTACTTCCAAAACCTCTCCAAAAACCCGGTTCCACCAGACGAAAACTCGGCGTTGTACAAAAAAATAACTGCCCAATACGGTTCGTTAAAAGAATTCGAAGAATACTTCCGCGCAACCGCCGCAATGCGCGGAATCGGCTGGGCAGTATCCTACTACGACAAGCAATCCGACTTCATTTTCACTTGCTGGATAAACGAACACGACGTCGGCCACTTGACCGGCTGCGTGCCAATCCTAGTTGCCGACGTGTTCGAACACGCTTACCTGACCGACTACGGCCTCAAACGCGCCGACTACCTTGACTCGTTCTTTAAAGCAATAGGCTGGAAAGCAGTTGAACAAAGGTTCGCGCCTTAAAGCATAGTCCGCAAGCGTTAAAAGCAATCCCGCTCCCACTTTCTAACACTTAGTATGAGGGAAAAAACATGGCGTCGCCTGAAGTCGAGTTGCTGCTCGACGCAATAATTGCCTTTGAAGTAGTCGTACTGCTCTACTTCTGGTACCAAAAACGCTTGTTTCCCTTCACGCCTGAAGTCGCAGCTGCATTTGCCCCACTGAAGCCGGGCGATAGGGAAAAAGACTTGATGGACGACATCGTCGCCTATAAAGTCACCGAAATTGACGAGCTTGCAGCCAAGCGCGACAACCTCGAAGCAGTAGTAAAACAGGCGAAAAAAAAGTACTCCAAAGGACAAATAGCCGCTTCAACTTACCGTGGAGTAATAAACGACTCTCAAAAACAGCTCAAGGAAATCGAACAACGCCTTGCAATGATAGCCGAGCGAGACTGACCCTTCCTTAAAGGGCGGTTCAGTAAACGTTTTTAAACCCCTTTAAAGTAGCTTAATCCAGTTAAAACGCTTTCAGTTGCGTAAAAAAACCGTTCGTACGGAGGTAGTAAATAAAAATGGAAATTCCCACTCGAAAGAAAGGCCAGGGGGCCTTCGAATACATACTGCTCTTGGCAGGAATCCTGCTAATAGTAGTATTAGTAATAGTAATCCTCAAAGGAGGACTGTTGAATGATACTCAGACGAATGTACAAGAGTCTGCTAATGCTGCTCAAATCAACACACGAACCCAATGCTTGAATTGGTGTGGAGAAGGAGCGTGGAAAGGATACATCGGAACGGGTTATAATGCTAGCTACTACGCTGTTTCAGGGTACTGTACGGATGCAGTTCTGCTTGCCGGCAATTCGTCATTTGATCATTATAATAACTGTTTCTGGAGTGCATCCGACGAGAACGCTCCATCCAACGAGAACGGGAGTACTTGTAATATATCTGCAACATATCTTGCAACCGGTTCAACTGGAACGGCAGTGGCTATTGCGCCTCAGAACGTCCGCGCCTGTTCATTCTTCTCTGGAAGCACGGCTTAAATTGTTTGTAAAAATGCCCTCTCTTAATTTTATGGAGGGCGTATCTTCTTTTTTTAAATAATTGCTTCTCTCCTTTATTCCCGTATAGTTCATTTTCAATAGCCATGAGTCTCACCCTGCCGCATTTTTATATTCTCTTGGCGTTAGCTTTGCTATGATTGCACAAGAGTTTTTCCTTCTCGGCGCATTGCTGTTTATAGGCTATTTCAGCCTCCAGTTTTTCAAGAAGACCGGGATTCCCGACGTTCTGCTTCTGATGGCAGTCGGCGTGTTATTGGGGCCCGTGCTCGGGTTTTCCAAAACCGTTTCCGGCGCCGCCATAACTTCCTTCGCGCCATTAATCGGGACTGCGGCGTTGATAATAATACTTTTCGACGGCGGAATCAACCTCAACTTTTTCAAGGTAATCCGCGACCTCTTCAACGCCAGCGTATTCACCGTCCTTACTTTCGTGTTGACCGTGGTGTTGAGCGGGGCGTTGATGACTTTCTTCGGGTGGCCGTTCCTTCAAGGCCTTTTGCTCGGCGCGGTGCTTGGAGGAACTAGTTCGGCAATAGTTTTCACCGTGGTTTCACAACTGAAAGTAAAGCCCGACGTAAAAATAATACTCGGCCTTGAATCCGCCCTCACCGACGCGTTGTGCGTAATAGTGGCGCTGGCGTTGATGCAGTTCATGACTTCCGCCACCGCCGATTTCAACGCGGCTTCGGCAAGCATTGCAAGCGCGTTCTCGATAGCCATAGTCGGCGGGCTGCTGCTGGCGTTGGTGTGGGCGTGGGCGCTTCGCTTGCTTAACTTGGAGCACTTCGGCTACATGCTTACCTTGGCGTTCATATTCATTACTTATTCGGTAATAGATTACTTCGGGGGAAGCGGGGCAGTAGGCGTGCTTATTTTTGGGCTCATGCTCGCCAACATGGACCCGATTGCTCGCGCGGCGAGAATGAAGAACGGCTTCGTGCTGTCCGAAGAGATAAGGCAGTTTCAACGCGAGATTTCCTTTTTCGTGCGCACCTTCTTCTTCATATACATCGGGTTCATATTCGACTTGTCCGCGTTGTCGTTGGAAGTAACGCTTATTTCGGTGGCGTTCGTTGCAATCGCGTTGATTGCCCGCGCCTTGGCGGTAAAAGCGTGGTTCGGTCGCTTGAAGCAACTGCGGGGAAGCGAACTCATCCTAATCTCGATGATGCCCCGCGGCTTGGCTGCCGCAGTGCTCGCCACGCTTCCCTTCTCAATGGGAGTGGGCATTCCGATGTTTGCGGAGATAGTCTTCATGGGCATATTTTTCACCAACATAATCACTACAATTGGAGTGTTTTTCTTCGAGTCCGGCGCTTCCGAATCGGTTCCGGCGGCTTACGCCAAGCCGCCGCGTGCTAAGCCGCAAAAAAGAGCCGGTTAAAAATGATTGAAACTCTGGCTCTACTAGTCATTTCACTGCTGGTCTTGTACTACGCGTCTAATTGGCTGATAACGCACGCGATAAACCTCGCCCGTTTCTTCAAGATAGGCGAGATGGAAGTAGGTTTCCTTTTAGTGGCGGTGGCAACGTCATTGCCTGAACTCGTCATATCCGTTTTGGCCACCCTTCAGGGCAACACAGGCTTGGCCGTGGGTAACATACTCGGCGCTAACATAGCGGACTTGTGTTTAGTGCTTGGAATCGCTGCTTTGTTCGGGGGAATAGTGGTCAAGCGGAAAGAGATGAAAGATCTTACCGCCATACTTCTTGCGGCATCCGTACTGCCGTTGGTGATAATGCTTAACTGGTTCAATGGTTTTGAGGCAGTTGCATTACTCTCGATATTCGCGGCATTTGCTTACTTCATGCTCAAAAAGAGGGTTTCAATAGGCGACGGTGAAACCGTTTCCGCCCGCCAGGCCGTAACTAGCGCGTTCCTCTTCACAATAGGTTTGGTGTTAATACTTATAAGCTCCAATTACGCCGTCGACTTGGCGGTAGTCCTCGCCGGAAAAATAGGGGCTTCCAACGCGTTTGTCGGCGCGACAATAGTCGCCTTGGGAACTACGTTGCCAGAACTTGCTGTAAGCGTGGCAGCGGTAAAACGCAAGCACTCCGCGCTTGCAGTGGGCAGCATACTCGGAAGCTGCATTACCAACCTCACGCTGGTAATGGGCGTGGCGGCAGTGATAAACCCGTTGACCGCAAACGTCACCGCCTTCACCAATTTGGTTGCTTTTATGTGCATCAGTTCGGTGCTGGTGTGGTACTTCATCCAGCGCGACCACAAGCTCGAGCGGCCCCAAGGAATAGTGCTGTTGATCCTTTACGCAATCTTTTTGATTTCGGCATTCAGGGCCGAAAAACTAATCCTGCCTTGAATTCGACGCGTTAATAGGCAATTACGGTCTAACCCAAAGTCGTTGCTGTCAGAGTGTTGTAAAAAAACGAGTGCTCCAGCCGGGATTTTCGCGCAAGCGAAAAAGCTGCAAAACGCAGTTTTGCTTGCATTTGAACCCGAGTCATCGGCTTGAAAGGCCGGTATCCTTTCGGCAGTAAAACGCCTTTTTTTGTTTAAAAAAAAGTTACTTTGACCGAACTAGACGACTGGAGCGCGTTAGTTATTGTGACGCGCGGGGTTAAAATTGGTTTTGAACCCCCTTTTTTTTCAAACGTTTCTAGTAAGGAAGCACCTTGCTTTCTTCCAAAGCGGTTTTAACTTGCGTCCAAACGTTTTCTTTGTCCGTTGACGCGTCGATTACCGCGATTTTTTCGTTGGGAAACATTCGCGAGAGCATCAAATAATTTTGCCTGACTTTCTCTTGAAAATCGAGTTTCTCGAATTTCTCCGTTCCTTCAGCCCGGTTTGCAACTCGCTCCAAAGCGGTATTTGCAGGCAAGTCCAACAATATCGTCAAATCCGCGGCCTTGAACCCTTCTTGCGACTTGATTACCTCCGCCAACGGAATGCCTTGTGCCTGCTGGAACGCTATTGTAGAGTACTTGAAGCGGTCGCAGAGTACGACATAACCTTTGGCGAGGCAGGGTTCGATGTGGTGTCTCAAGTGGTCGCGGCGGTCTGAAGTGAACAAGTCGAGGAACTCGTGGTTGGAAGAATACGGGTCGTCATGCTTCTTCAGCAGTTCGCGGAGCTTCGCGCCGTGCTTTTCGTGCGTCGGCTCCCTAGTCAGCAGCACGTGATCGTATTTTTTACTGCGTTCTGTTATGTGTTCTTGGAGCTTCATCATGACAAAGCCTTTTCCCGCGCCGTCAATGCCTTCAACCACTATAAAAACGCCCGCCATTCTATTCCCCTCATTTGGTTTAAACCAGTTTAAGCAATACTGCCGCAACCGGAATCACTATGTTATCATCCACTTGCAAGTCGATGCTTTCAATTAATGCAAGCACTCCCGCGTAACCGAATGCGGTTATTCCGATGAACGGCAGCGCCGCAAGCCCGCCTATTGCGCAAAACGCAAGGCTTCCTCGCCATGTCTTGTTGGAATTCCACGGAATTGGCGCGCGGCCGCCTTTTCCAAAAAGAGTTGCAGCCCCATCTCCGAAAGCCAGAATCGCTATTGCAGCCAAGCCGAACGCGATTGAAGGCGAGAAAGTAAGGGCAAACAAGCACCCGGTCATAAGCGTAATCGCCCCTTGGAACGGCGTTGCTTTTGCGCGTTCAAAGCGAGCAAGCAGTTTTTCAAGCGGCCCTAGTGAAAAACCCAAGAGTTTCACTGTTGCAAAAGCCATTCCTGCGCAAACCAAGGCAATTAATGCCGCAAGGGTTTCCTGCCCTCCCCAAGTAAGCACCGAAACAAGTACCGCCGTACCTGCTGCAACGTGAGCCAACTGCCGGTGCGTTTCGTTCAAGTCAATCCGGTCTCCTTGCGCAGCAACGGCAGTGCCTTTTTGAGCACTACGTCGACTGCAATAAACAATATTACTCCAAACGCGATGCCGCCTGCAACCTGCTCGAAAGTATGGACTCCCAAGTAGACGCGGGAAAACGCGGTAAACAAGCCCAGCGGCAGGAACACGAAAAACAACGGAGTCCCGACTGCGTTTGCAACGAAAATGAACGCGGTTGCAGCGTGAACCGACGGAAAGCCGGGCTCGGCAACGCAAGCCGCTTTATCCGAAGAACACGGCCGGGGAAGGTCGTAAAACGCACGTATCCCCGGAAGCAAGGCAAGTGCCAAAAGCAACGCGATTGCAAGCGCCAAGCGTTTTTTAGTGAAAAACATTGCCGCAACGAAAGCAACTATAAGGCACATCGCCCAATACCCGTCCAAAAAAGCGGCGAGTGCAGTCACGACCGGGTGTTCAAGAGACGCCAAAACAATTGAAAAATCCATTATTAACCCAGAGCTTCTTACGCCTCACTGGTTTTTATTGATTGGTTGCCCCAAATAATTAAGTTGCCGCAGTAGCTCAGCTGGATAGAGCGCCAGTAGCCTTTTTTTAACCTAAAAAGGACTGCACGAAACTCATAAGCGCAAAAGCAAACTCAAGGTTTTTGCTCTAAGCCATCTGGAGGCCGGGTGTTCAAGTCTCCCCTGCGGCATTCTCTTTTTTCTTACTTAATCGAATGAAAATGGTCGGAACCAGTCTTCGAACGTCATTAAGTAAAAACAAATGAAAAACGTGATTGCAATTCCCATTGCAAACGGTTGTAATCCGACGTCCATCAGGTCCGGCGCGATTCCAAACCACTCCAACACGGTTGCAAAAGAAAAAAGCACGAGGGCAGCATAACCCAAAAGAGGCATTAGCCAAACTTGGGTAAAGTGTCTCGTCTGCTTGAATACAAGCAAACCCAGTAATGCCGAGCCTAGGAAGAACAAGAACGCGATTGCCTCCAACGCAATAATCACGGCGTCCGTCATTTCTTCACCTTCAACGCACTATACTTCTTAGCCAGGTTTTCAACGAACTGCTTGACGAAAAAGAACGAAAGAACAGCGAAAAGAGCCATTGACGCGTGCTCTAGCAGATTAAACAACTCCCCAAAAACAAATCCTTCTGCCACCGTAAAAAAACACGCGAATGCCAGCAACAAAAGCAAGCCCATGAACTACTTGGCGTTGCTTTCTTTGTATTTCGAAGAATAAACCGCGCTTGCTGCAAGCAATATTATCGAATAGGCCAGCATAATGCCTTCCATAACGTCTACGTTAGCAAACACCACGCAATGCTATGGTTACTCCGCATATATAGCTAATATGTTAAATATTGGAACATTTTAGTTAAATTTTTTTGTCGTGTTGCTTGGCGTACTGCTTTT
>MNVG01000036.1 GCA_001871495.1 Candidatus Micrarchaeota archaeon CG1_02_51_15 | reverse complement strand
GTTGAACCTCTGCCAAAAGTGTTTCCGTATGTCGTCAAACCGCATTAAACAAACTACCCGAAACAACAACGGAAACGGCGTATAATAAGCTTGCGGGTTTTTAAGCAATCAGCCCGCTCCGCCGCCACCGCCACCTCCGCTGCCTCCGTGGCCGCCGCCTCCGTGGCCTGAACGGCTAGGGCCGGAACTGGATGCGAAAGAGCCAAACGAAGAACTGAATGAAGACGCAAGTCCGACGCGGCCCGAACTCATGCTGCGATAGTGCGGCGGAGTTATGTCGAGTGCCTGCATTTCCTTTTCTATGCGGTCGGAGTTGCCTATTGCAGTCGAGTAAACCATGTATTTTTCCCAGAGTACCACGTCGGAAGGCAGTTTTTCCTTGAGGTAGTTCATCTTGTTGAAGAAGTTTTCCAACCCCTTCCAAGCATTGTAGCGCTCGAGCCCGTATTCAGTGAAGCGCGACAGCACGAACTTGAAGACAGTCAGGTTAAACGCCGCGATTATTACTATTAATGCAACCGAAGACATTACGGCCAAATCTAATAGGGAAGCTAATGCGCAGAGGAACGCAAACGCGAACCCCAGCGCCAACACCGCTTCGCTTCTCGCCATTAACTTCACCTGCTTTTTCCGCAAGCTCGAATAAATGGAGAAGGTTACGAAAGGAATGATTACGAACGCGGCAGCCAATGCGACAAACCACGCGAGTTCCGGGAAAGGCGACGCCAACACGGCGAGTACAAGCGTTCCCAGAAGGAGGGCGAACTGCACGGCGTTGAAGCCGTACAGGCCGTCGTATCCGATGCACTTTGAAACGAACTTGCTCGAATCCAAGTCCTTGGAGGCGGTTTCTTCCCACGAGGAGAAAACCGATTTGGCAGTAGAATATTTTTTGCGCAAGCCGGATAATGAAGTAGTGCCGTCGGTCCCGCCAAATAACGCGTTCACTATCTTCTCTTCCACATAATCAAGCCCGTCTTTTCCTTTTAGTTGCGTAAACTCGTAATCGGTGCCTTCAAAGAACAGCGCTTTTTTCTTTACAGCTTTTATCCCAATGTGGCCGCGGCGCGCCAAGTCAAGGATCGTCGCAGTTAAGCTGTTGACCGAAACCTTTTGCCTCAAGAGCCACTCGACTTCCCAAGGCTTGCCGTCGAAAACTATTTCCCGCACCATACTGGTTCCGGCTGCCCTTAGTTCACGGCCGTGCTTGTCCCAAAAATACCAAAACGACGCTGCTGAAACAAGGACGACCAACGCAAGCCAAACGGGTTTCACCGAGTCCACCGTGTTCTTCCAATCTTCCTCCGCTTGTTTCTTGCGCGCGGCCTCCCTTTCTTCGGCCGCCAGTTTTTCAGAAAGGGTTCCTCGTTCAATGCGGGCGAAAACAGGATTAGGAAAAACGCTTTTGTCGAACGACAAGCCTGTTTCCAAGAAAGTGCGCTCTTGAATGCCCTCAGAATGGACGAACAAGGTACTGCCGTTGACAGTCCAGCTTGCATTGCAATCGCAGTAAATGCTGTTGGAAACATTAAGCAACGCGTGCGGAAAACGCACTTCCGCGTCGAAACCGTTGACGCCGACTTCCCAGTCCCCGCCCCACAGCTTCCAATAAAACTCTCCGACGTCGTCATACAACGCCACTGCCTTTTCCAAGCGGTACTCCAAGCGGAAAGTCCGTTCCTCGTAATACCCGTCGAGTTCGTCAAGCCCTTCAGCCTCTTCTTTGGAACGAAAGCGCCAGGTTACGCGCGTGTCCCTGCCTTCGGCGGTTATTTCAGGCTTCAACTCGGAAACTATCCTGCCGTCAGCGAGCTCGAATACCTTTATTTGCGAATAACTCCAGTTACCAAAAGCAAAATCCTTATACGCGTAGGAAAAACCCCCTTCGAAATTGAAGGTGTAAACCTCGCTTGCGTCGGCCGAACCGTCCTCGGAAAAATCGCAGGCCACGCTAACGTCGGACAGCCAGTAGTTCTTCGCGCCCGCAAACGCGGAAAACGCCAGCAACGCGAAAAGCACGAACGACCCCGCTTTGTTCACCACTCCCAATGACCCCCAATGTATTCTGTTCTTACTTCTTGTGCGCGGCAGTCATTACAGAATACATTCGGTCAACCAGCCGGTCAACAGCGGCCTCCAATTCAACGGGCTTTTCCGAGTCCCTCGCAACAAGAGCGCATTCGATTAAAACTACTAACATGTCCGCCTGTCCCTTATTTATTAGGCCTGCTTCCACGTATTCCGCAGTTTGTTCGGTTACCTCCTTAATTACCGCCGCAGTAGGTTTTCCTTCAAGTTTTTCGAAGTCCGTTTTAAAAGCTGCTTTCACGTCCGCAATGCACGACTCGTCTTTGGTCTTGGCGTACTGAAGTAAAGCCAGTTTCGCGCCGTAAATCGGTTTCATCTGGGCTTCTTCAATCTTAATGGTGCTCTTAGAAGTAGTCCCCCCCTTCCTGCTTTCAATTACTACTTCCCGGTTTTTCATCAGCCACGCCAACTTTTCTAAAACCGGGTTTGCCGCGTTCTCCTTAGCCACGGCAGCGTACTTTTCAGCCAATTCAACAACCATTGCCCTGCCCACCTCCATTCAAACTAACCTGCCGCAACCCGAACGAACAAAACCAATTACGAATAATAAGCTTTGCGCAGGCACTCAGAATTCGCCGAGCATTTTCTGCTTTTTCTCCAAACCCTTGATTTTCGCCGACGGATTGCTTACCTCGTAATCCAATTTAAAGAACTCCAACCCCTGGCGTTCGAGCATCTTCAACGCGTTCGGTGTCACCTCCGGCGCAACCAGAATCCCGCGGGTTTGGCGATCCTTGCGCCTGCCCATTTCCTCCACATAGCGGGCGAGTTGCGTCACCGCGTCCAACCCGGCAGTGCGGCGCTTGACTTCAATCACCACCAGCCTTCCGCGGAAGTCCTCGGCAAGAATATCGATTGTCCCCTGCCGCACGCCGCTCTCCTTTTGAATGGGCTTCAACCCGGGCTCGATGAGGTTCAAGTCCGCCATCAGCAGGTCGCTCAACTGCCGTTCGGAACCGAACACCTTGAGCTCGGCATCGTCGTTAATCGGGAAGGACTGCGTGAACTGCAACGAACGGAAGTGAACCTCGATCTTTTCCGTTGCGCCGTTAGGCAGCTTGCGCCGCGCAGTGACCACCAACTCCCCCGTCCCGACGCCGCCTTCCACGGCCGCCGTCACTGCTGCGCCGGGGCCTTGGTAGTTAATTGCGTTCATTTTCCGGCTCTGGTGCACCAGGAAAGTGCCGTCGGACTTGACCACCAGCAGGCGGTCGCCTTCGCTAAGCTTGCTGGCCGCACGGCCTTCGTACTTCACCACGCAATTGCCCACCAGCAACGCCATTTGGCCGGTTGCCAAGGCGTTTTCGACAACCTGCCTTGCTTCTTCGAAAGACGGCATCACCCAAATAGAAAGACGGGAAACAACTTACTACTTTCGGTCCAAACAACCGCCCTGCCCCGCCAAAAAACGGGCGTGCGAAAATGGCTGGACAAAATAAGGCGCGTAACCCTTTGAAACAACGGCTTTAACGCACTTCCACTTCCTCCCCGTCCGCGCGTACTACTGCCTTAGACACGAAGTGTTTTGCGACCGCGGCTAACTTCAACAGCGTTTCCCTTGAAGGCCGCGGCAGCTGCCCGAAAGACGGGTCCACCAATGCTTCGCTCGGCTCGAACTGCTGAAGCACGAAAGCGTCGGCAAACGGGACCTGCTGAACCATGTCGATTATGAAGTCCGGATAGTCGTTTACCCCAGGCACAACAGTAGTACTGAATTCCTTGTATAACTTGGCGCGCTTAAGGAACGCAATGCTGCGCAGCACCTGGCTGAAAATCACGCGGGACGGAACCGGGTTGCCTGCAGCCTTAGCGTAATCGTCGGCTTCCAGGCGCGTCTTCAAGTCCATTGCAACACAGCTCAAAAACGGAAGCACGTCCCTAAGCGAATCCGGGTAAAACCCGTTCGTCTCGATTTTTACCTTAAAGCCCTGCTCGGAAATCCCCTTGCACGCCTCCGCCAATGCATTGCCTTGCATCAGCGGCTCGCCGCCCGAAAAAACAACCGCCTCCAAGTCATCCTTGTTCTTGCGCATAAAATCCACGAAAAAATTAGCCGGCTCTTCGGCGTAACACTTGCCACTCGCAAGCAACGGGACATTACAGTAACCGCACTTCCACGGACAGCCGGCCATCAAAACAACCGCTGCCTTCCTTCCCGCGTAAGCGGTTTCACTCGAGCCCACTATACTGCCGAAACGGAGTTTGATTAGGCAGCACCCCTAAAACGAGGGTTGACAAGGGCGCGAGCTGAGCGCGCTTGACCGGTTTGTTCCGAGGAGCGCGAAGCGAGTGCCCTTATACTGCCGAAACAGAGGTTCATTGCAATGGTTTTCAGCAAGAGATAGAATAAAATGGTTGCCTGCAGTTGTAATCAACCATAACATGTTCAAGGCCTTGCTCGCAATTGCGGGAATACTGATTTTCGCGGCGCTAATCTGGTACTCGGGACCGCTGGAAGTCTGGAACGCCGCAACCCAAGCCGACCCCCTGCACTTGGCAGCCGCAGCCGCCTGCCTCGCCGTACTTACGCTAGCCAAGGGAATCAGGCTGCACGGACTCCTGAAGCACGAAGGAACCATAAAGAAGCGGCAGGCAATAGCAGTGTTTTCCTTCGGGCAACTGACCAACCAAGGGATTACAACCGCGTTAGGCGAAGTTGCCAAAGGCGCTTTGCTCAAGAAAGTCCACGGCTTTTCCTTCTCGCGCGCAATGGGAACAATCCTAGTCGAACGAGGACTGGACTTCGTTTTCACGGTGTTCTTCACGGCAATAGCCATCGCGACCCTGAGGCCGCATTGGCTGCCCGTGCTTGCAGCCGCATTGCTCGTCGCAGGGCTGGGCCTCGCCGGCGCGGCGTTCGCCCCAAGGCAGTGGTTTGCCTTTTTCAAAAAGTGGCCGACTGCCTACGAAAAGGCAACCAAGTTCAGGCAGGGGATAACCTGCCAGTCCCCGAAAGTAATCGGCGTTGCGCTCGCGCTGTCGGCAGTTGCATGGCTATTCGAGGGGTTCGGCAACCAACTGATTTTCTCCGGCCTCGGCGTAAACCTCCCCTTCTTTACTGTATTGGGAATAACCTGCGCAGGACTCCTCGTAGGATTTGCGACGGCAGTTCCGGGCGGCATCGGCTCCCGCGAAGCAACCCTCGTAATACTATACTCGGCAGCAGGAGTCCCCACGTCAATAGTAATAGTCCAAGCCCTGCTCTACCGCATTGCAATGACCGCCATCAGCATGGCGGCCTACGCGGTTGCGCAAAAAAGATAGCTTACCTTTTCCTTATTTCTGCGCGCAGTTGCCTTACTTCCCTTTTCAACCCTTCGAGTTCGGCGAAGTTCCTCTGCCATAGCAGGCTGCGTTTGAGTGTCTCGGATTCGGTCGACTGTTGGGAGTGCACGATTTTGTCGAGGAACAAGCCGAACGCCCAGGTTCCCACAAAGCCCAGCACCACCATTAGTGCGGCCACTTCGCTTATGCGGTCCAAACCGAAGATTACCTTGAGCTTGTCGCTCGCAGTAAGAATTAGAAGCGCGAAGTTTACGAAAACCAGGAACTGCAAGCCCTGGTCGAAGCGGTATTTTTGGGCAAATAAAAAGTCGCGCGCCGCCCGAAGCTGCTTGATTACCAAAGATTTCGCCACAAATGTTAGCCCAGCCGCGTTTAAAACCGTTTTAGCTCCGCTCTCCGAAACAAATAAATAATAATCACACACAATTATCTGTAATTATAAGTAATTAGGTGATCGTAGTGATTGAACAGGATTTGAATGAGTTGGAAGAGAAGAGCGTTTACGTCATCCGCGAGGCGAAGTCGCGTTACAAGAAGGTGGCAATGCTTTGGAGTACAGGCAAGGACTCTACTACGATGATTCAGTTAACGCGGAAGGCGTTTTTCGGCAAGGTTCCGTTTCCTTTGATTCATTTGGATAACGGACTTGATTTTCCGGAGACTTACGAGTTCAGGGAACGACTTGCCAAGCAGTGGGACTTGAACGTGATTGCGGAGCCGATGCCGGTTAAGGCGGAGGACGCCAACATTTCCGGCATTTCGTGCTGCGGGGTGAACAAGGCGGAGACGCTGAAGAAGCTGTTGGACCGCGAGGGTTTTGACGCAGTGATAGTTTCCATCCGGAGGGACGAGCACGGCATCCGTTCGAAGGAAAGGTATTTTTCGCCGCGGGACAAGGCGTTCAAATGGGATTACAAGAACCAGCCCGCGGAAATATGGGACTTCACTTCCGAAGTGGAAGGGACGTCACACGTCCGGATTCACCCTTTATTGCACTGGAATGAGATTGACGTCTGGAACTACATCAAGCGCGAGGACCTGCCGGTGCACCCGCTGTACTTTTCGCACGACGGCAAGCGTTACCGCAGCTTGGGCTGCACGAAGTGCACCGTCGGAATAGACTCCAAAGCGTCCACTGTCGACGAAATAATCGAGGAGTTGAGGAACACCAACACTGCAGAGCGCGCGGGAAGGGCGATGGACAAGGAGAAGGAGAATGTAATGCAGCGCTTGCGCGCGTTGGGCTACATGTAGGCGCCGCTGCCTGCGGGCATCGGGTCCCCTCATTTGCTGAAAACGGGCGGAGAAGTTAAGAGAGGTGTTTGAATGAAGTCTGTTGCTGTTTCGTTGTTAGGGCACAAGGACCACGGCAAGTCCACGCTAATAGGCCGTTTGCTAGTAGAGTGTAACGCGGCTGCCAAGGAAAGGGTGGAGCACGTGCGCGAGTTGAGCAAGTCAATGGGCAAGGATTTCGAGTATGCCTTCCTGTTAGACAGCTTTAGAGAAGAGCGCGCGGACGGCTTGACTATGGATTCGACGAGCGCCAAGCTTTCCTTGAACGGCAAGGTAATAGAGCTAATCGACGTCCCCGGCCACAAGGAACTGGTCAAGAATATGCTTACGGGTGCTTCGCGGGCAAAGTACGCGTTGCTGGTGGCGTCGGCGAAGCCCGGCGAGGGCTTCCAGGAGGAAACGAGGCTTCACGTGCTGTTGGCGCGGATGCTAGGCTTGGAGAGAGTAGTAGTTGCGGTAACCAAGATGGACATGCAGGGCTATTCGCGCGAGGTTTTTGACGGGATAAGCAAGAGCGTTGTAGACTATTTGCTTTTCGTGGGATTCGAACGCAGCCAGATTAAATTAATTCCGGTTTCGGCAATGGCGGGCGACAACATCAAGACGAAGTCGTCGTCAATGCCGTGGTTCGCAGGAAAGCCAGTGGTTGAAGAAATGGATTCGTTTTTCGATTCCGGAGAAGGCGAGGCCGCTGCCAGGCGCCAGGCGCCGGCGCGCTTCCTAGTGCAGGACTCGGTAGATACCGACGAAGGTCGAGCGGTATTGGGAAGGGTGGAACAAGGAACCCTGCGCAAGGGCGATGAAGTGTTCTTCCTGCCTGAAAACTCGGCAGGAACAATAGGGAAGATAATGTTTTTCGGCCGCGCCGCCGACTCGGCAGGTCCGGGCGAGAACGCCGGCCTGCTAATGGACTTCGGCCGCTCGGCGTTTCCGGGAAAAGGAAGCGTGGGCTGCCGCAAGGGCGAAGGAGTAAATGCAGTGGAGGAAATGCAGGCAAAGTTGTTCGTGCTTCCCGGCTTTTACTTGGACTTCGGAAAACCCCTGAGAGTAAAGAATGCTTCCGGCGAAAGCAACTGCAGGGTGGCACGCGTGCTTGAAAGGATAGACTTCATAAAAAACACGGTTGAAAAGGAAGTGCGGCTCGAAAAAGGGGATTCAATGGACTTCCTGCTGGCCGAACTGGAGTGCGAAGGCAGCGCCGTGTTCGAGGAATTCGCGAAAACGCCTTTCCTCGGCCGCTTCGTAGTGCTTCAAGACAACCAAATAGCTGCAGTGGGAACAGTGGAAAAAACGAGTTCGGGTTGAAAATTCAAATGATTGTAATAGGATTCGACGGCGCGACTTGGAGCTTCATAACACCCAACTTGAAGCAACTGCCTGCATTCAAAGCACTGCTTTCGGAATACCCTTCGTCAACTCTAGAGTGCGACGTGCGGCCCGTTCACTCGGCGCCGTCTTGGACCACTATTTTCACGGGCTTGAAGCCCGAACAGCACGGCGTCAAGGACTTCGTAATGGACGAAAACGAACGCAAGCGGCTGGCGTCCAATCCGGCGTGGCTATGGAACGAATTTCCAGGCAGCGTGGCAATGTGCATTCCCGTGGCAATACCTCCGTTGAACTCCAATTACGACCTTGCCAAGTGGCAGGAAACAATGCTTTCAGTAACCGAGGAGGAAATGTTCGCTTCAACTGAAAAGCTTGCCGCCGACGCGGTCGCTGCAATAAAGTATTCCGACGCTCCGCTCATTGCAACCGTTTTCTGCGAGACTGACAGGGCCCAGCACTTTTTCTGGCGCGAGCCCGCCAAGCTGTTAGAACACTACAAGAGCGTGGACCGCGCGCTTGCGCGGCTGCTGCCTTTCTTCAAGGACAGCGACTTCCTGGTGTTGAGCGACCACGGCTTTACCGACGCCGAGGAAACCAGGCGCAACAACTGGGACACTGTACGCGAAAACCAGACCGGCGGCCACCACCCCCTCGGAATCGCGGTTTCAAACCGCGCTCCCCCCACAAAAACGAGCGAAATCCACGGCTTCATAAGGCAAGCGCTGACGAAGTAGCCTCTGAATTAATAGGCTCTCAAACAAGCATTATTTAGGCAGCAACCGCAGTATAAGGTGATTAGGCTAAAAACACTATAGAATAAGAAACCGGAGAGAATTGTAATATGACTACAACTACGAGTTCGATATTTAA
>MNVG01000041.1 GCA_001871495.1 Candidatus Micrarchaeota archaeon CG1_02_51_15 | reverse complement strand
TGGAATTCAGATTCAACCACCGAAACGAACAACTTTACCCTTTACTTATTAGCACAATCCGTCAATTTGGTCCGAAAAATACCTAATCACCTACCAAAATTGCTAAAACATACCACGAACAGCGTGGCAGGTACGTAAACAACCTTCTGCTTGCTGAAATAGCCAAACGATTCCCTAAGGGCTCGGCTATCCTCGACTTAGGCAGTGGTGCAGGGGTTCCGGTCGCCGAATTTCTAGCCAACAACGGTTACGCCGTTACCGGCATTGATTTCGCGGAGAATATGGTCAAGCTTGCCAGAAAGAACGTTCCAACGGCAAAGTTCGTCAAAATGGACATTACGAAAATGAAGTTCGAACCGAATTCCTTTGACGGAGCAGTTTCATTCTACGCAATAATCCATATACCCCGCGAAAAACACGCCCGCTTGTACGAAAAACTTCATCAAATCATCAGGCCAAACGGCCTCATTTTCCTGAACGCAAGCGGCTCCGACGCGAACGGCTGGGAAGGTTACGAAGAGAATTACCTGGGAGTTCCGATGTTCTGGAGCTTTTACGGCCCTAAGAAAACTTCAAGGCTAATCACCGACGCCGGTTTTGATATATTGCGGAGCAACGTCCTCAAATTAGGCGGAGAAGAACAATTCTGGGTATTAGCCAAGAAAAAAGGAAACGCCATACCAGCCCGAGTTTACGGAAGAAACTAACCGCTCCCGAACTGCTTTCTGAGCACGCCGACGCTTCCCAAAGGCATTCCCGACAACAGCCGCGCTTCAGCAGACTCCAATTCAAACAAGTTGTTTTCGAAAAGAGGCCCAAATAAACCCCGACACGGACGCGAGTTGAAAGCCAAGCCGCCACTCAAAGTATTGAAAGCAGGAAAAACAACCGCTTTCTGACACCCGCGGCTCTCACGCCGCCTCAACGAACCCAAAATCCACGCCCTCTCGAACCAACGAAAACCCAGCGAATCCCTGAATTCAATCAACGGATGACTATGCGCCAACAACAACACCCGCGCTTGCGCAACTTCTTCAGAAGGCCAAGCATGGCCGTGGCACGCGCCGTACTTCCTGCCGCCTACTGAAAAAACCCCGCCGCTTGGACCAACCAACTCGATAAAACCCTCTTCTTTCAACTCCTGCAACTGCCCGTCGTGATTGCCTTTGACAACCGTGATTTTCTTACAGCCGAAATCCAAGACGCTACGGAAGAAAGACCGCATCATCTCCTTTTCCCGCAACTCCATGCCGTAAATGTCGTGCTTCGCATCACCTAAAATAAGAAGCTCACTGCACCGCGTCTGCTTCAACAACCCGCTTAACTCGGCTGCAGTTGCCTTCCACTGCAACGGCATCCGCACCCCCTTACTCCGCAAATCGAACTCAATGCCCAAATGCAAGTCTGCAACAACCAAAACCTTGCCAAGAACAGCTGCCGCGTGGTTGGAAACAAACTTCACGCACTCACGCTCCCCCCAAGTTCAATACTGCCTTGCCACGAAAACGACTTCATCGGCTGGCTTGCCGCACGCCACGCACACTGCGCTGTGAACGGGCTTGTCTTTTCCGCCAAAGCGCGTTCCCCTAACGTCGCCGACCGTCTCGGCCTTGATTTTCTCCGCGCACGCCTTGCCATCCATTTTAACAGAACACAACGGAACCTTCACGAAACCGCCCTTGTCCAACGCCTTTGCCAGCTCCTCCATTGAAGAAGCGCAATGCAGTTGCTTGGCAAACCACGCGTCCGCTTTCAACCGCAGGTTGTCAGAAATAGCAACACCCAACCCATTCAACCTCGCAGGCAACTCCATTTCCTTCACTTTTTCTTTCTCTCCAGTGTCACGCCTGGCCACTACAAACTCGCCCGACTCCATTTCACGCGCGCCCACCTCCACACGCAACGGCACTCCCCTCAACTCCCAGTAATTATACTTAAAGCCAGGAGTGGACGTCGAACAATCACATTCCACGCTAAAACCGCGACCACGCAGCGACGCTGCAACCGCCTTTGCTTTTGCAACAATCTTTTCCTCCAAACCCTTCTTCTGCACTGGAATAACCACCACCTGCACAGGAGCAAGGTCAAACGGAAGCACTAACCCCTTGTTATCGCCGTGGACTGAAATGACTGACGCGTAAATCCGCGAAATAGCCGGGCCGTAACACGTCTGCCAACCGAACTCCCGCTCGCCTTTGGAATTCAGGAAACTCACGTCAAACGCCTTGGCAAAATTCTGGCCCAGCAAGTGCGTGGAAGGCTGTTGAATCGTCTTGCCATCTGGCATCAATGAATCCGCGCCAAAAGTCTCAACCGCCCCCGGAAACTTGTCCCACTCCGGCCGCTTGAAGTAAATAAACGGCACGCCAAACTGCAAGTGCATAACCCTCTCAGTCGTCTCCATGTCAGTACGCACCTGCGCTTCGGCTTCCTCCATAGTTGCAAAAACATCGTGCGCCTCAATCCAGTGAAACTCGCGGCTGCGAATAAACGGCCGCGTTGCCTTAGTCTCACACCGCCACACCTGGCAACTCTGGTAAATCTTGAGAGGCAAGTCCGACAAGCCCTGAATCCACAACGAATACATCTTATACATTGCAGTCTCGCTAGTAGGCCGCATTGCAAGCCGCTCGCCAAGCTTGTTACCCGCCACTTCAGTAACCCAAAACAAGTCCGGAGCAAAACCCTCGACGTGCTCTTTCTCCTTCAAAAAATTTTCTTCAGGAACCAACGCCGGAAACAACGCCGGACGATGCCCCGAAGCCTCAAGTTCCTTCTCGAAAGCAGCGTACATCTTCTTGAACGACATCACACACCAAGGCCTGAAAACCACGAAACCCTTCACATTATACCTCAAGTCGCACAACTCGGCACGCTTGACCACTTCAGAATACCACGTGCTGAAATCCTTTTCCTTATCAAAATCAAAACCATCAAACGCCAATTAAAAAACACCCCTTAACATCCAATGAAATAAAGGGAATAAACTGCTATAAAACCCCCCGCCGAACCACTACAAACAACCAAACGTATAGTTTTTTATATGTTAGGTAGCTCAACTTAACCGTGAGGATAGTATTACGGGGAAGGCTGAAAAAGAGGCTTCACCGCGAGGTCGCCGCGCTGCAGGATGAAGTTGCCGACGCGGTTTACGCAGTTGAAAACAACGCAGTATTGCACGACGGAACCTCAATATGGCGGTGCTACTCGGGCAACCGTTTTTCGGAAGACCTGGACTTCTACGCCCCTTCCCCGCATTTCACGAAGGCATTCGCGCAAAAAATAAGCGAACACGGCCTGACCTTAAGCAAACTCAAGCAAACCAACAACCTCGTGTTCTCTAAAATAACCGACGGAAACACCGAAGTACGCGCGGAATTCAACTTTTCCACAGCAAAAAAAGGAGTTCCCGCGGAATACGAACGAATAGACGGCTCCACCATGACCGTGTTCACCTTGACCCCCGAGGAACTTTTCCTCGAAAAAATAAGCGCATACTACAACCGCCGCCTAATACGCGACGCGTACGACGTCTTCTTCCTCTCCTCAAAAATAACGCCGTCGTCCCAACTGAAGGCAGCGGCAACAGAATTTACGGCCCGCGCGCAACCTCCCCTCGACGAAGAAAACCTGAAAACAATAATCTACGCCGGCGCAATCCCTTCCTTCAGACAAATCACGGCCGCGCTTCAAAGGTGGCAACAATGAAGTACCTCCGCGAAGTACGCAAAAAATTCGGCGACAAACCCGCATTCACGGCCCGCGACCTAAAAAACCTGTTGCGCGAAAAAGGCGCCACCAACCAATACATCCAACTGCTCACTCACAACCTTCGCAAAACCGGCGAACTCAAAAGAATAACCCGCGGAACCTACACCTTCCGTGACGAATCACAGACAGTCGGCTTCGCATTCCAACCCTTCTACTACGGACTGCAGGACGCGCTCTCGTTACACAACCTATGGGAACAGGAAACCAACCCCGTAGTAATAACGCCGCGCAAAATCCGGCCGGGAACCCGGAAATTCCAGGAAACCAACTACTCCGTAAGACACGTGAGCCGCAAAATGTTCTTCGGATTCGAACCAATGAAATACTACGACCTCTGGATACCAGTCTCAACTCCGGAAAAAACGCTGATAGACTTCGCGTGGTTCAAACAAAAACTCCTGAAAGAAACACTGGACGAAATAAAACCCCGCATCAGGCGCGAAATCTTGGAAGAATACCTCAAACGCGTCCCGCGCCTGCGAAAACAAGTCGAAAAACTACTCGCCTCCCACTAATGCCAAAGCCCCCCTCTTGCCCTTCCAAGCCGGGCGCTGAAACCCTTTAACCGCAATGCGTAAACAATCAGACTACTATTCCGGCCTTGAATGCCTCGCGCACCACGCCCGGGCGCTTCTTCAATTGCTCGACCTCTTCAAACGTAAAACACACTTCCAAAGGATACTTCTCGTTCCAAACCCGGTAAACTCCAGCCGCCCTATTCAAGAAAGGCACGCCGGCAAACGCCTTCGAAACAACCAAGATGTCGAAATCGCTTTCGCGCGTAAAAACTCCGGCGTAACGGCTTCCGAAAAAAACCAGTTTAACTATACCAAGCCCGGCAAGCCGCTTGGCAGAACGCCGCATTATTTTCAAGTTTTCGTCGCGCGTTTGCACCCTGCAACCACTTCCTCCGCCAATTCGACGGCATGCCCCCTCGTCCCTTCGTCAAACACGCCCACCACTTCCTCAGACACGGGATAGCGTGAAAGTGAAAAAAAAACTGGTTCAAAAAACCAGCTGCATCCCTCATCCCTTGCGGCGCCTTGACCGCAGCTGATAAACCCGCAAAATAAATGCATCCAAACCGGCTGCTCAACCAATTGCCCGCACGAGGACGACTCCGGTCTCGTTCGAGACCCCCCCTGCAAATCACTTTGCTAGTCAATAATTTTCTCTTCAGCCAGCGTTATCTTCCGCACTTGTTTCTTCAACGCAGGCAAGTCTTTCTTCGCCACTTCCCACACTTGAAACAAGTCAACCCCCATATAGTCATGGGAAACCTTGTCACGCATTCCCGCAATATCCTTCCAAGGCACCCTAGGATGCGCCGCCCGCAACGCAGGGGACAAGTTCTTGACCGCCATCCCAATAACCTCGATTTGACGAATTACCGCGTCGGAAGTCCTGCGCTCCTCCCCGTAGACGAACATAACCTCATCAACACCGCGCGCATACTCCTGAATAGCGCCAATTGCATCCAAGACGTGCTTCAAGTAAACAATATCCTGCTTCAACTTACAGCAACACCTTAGCTTCCTTCAAGACGCTCTCGCGAAGGTACGGACTTAAGGCCTCCTCGCTCAACAACTCTATCTTAATGCCGAACTTTTCAGCCAACCTATTCTCCAAACCCACTACTTCCAACAAGCTTTTCCTGCCCTTAAACTCAACCAACAAGTCCACGTCGCTTCCCTTCCGCTGTTGGCCGCGCGCGTACGAACCGAACAACTTTACTTCACACGCGCCGTTGGCGACAAGAAACGACACTATCCTTTTCAAAAGACTGCCTACCCGCCCCTTCATTACGCAACACCAGCAGAAATTAAACCAAACCCAGCTATAAAAAACAACCACAACCCCCTCCCGCCAAATACGAAAGCCTCCTGCTAAACCCTTCACAAAAAAACGGCGTTTACGTTCAGCCCGTTGCCCGCGCGTGCACGATTCCAGTCTCGTTGGTGAAGCCGTGCACTCCGCAAACTTACGGGTAGTCACCGACTGCGTCGAACTCCATCGAATACGTCTCGCCGGGCGTCAAAGCATCCGAGCCATAACCCCCAAAGTCAATGCTGTGCGCGTAGCGGTCGTCGTTGTACGAATATGCCCCGCAAACATTTTCGACAACGTCGTTTGCCCCTACACGGGCGAAACGCACGTTAACCCAAGTAACCGAATCCCCCTGCGAGACTGTGAGCTCGGCGGGCTCGAAGTAGTAAGTACGAATGCTGACTGTGTAAACCTGCCCCGCGCTTGACGCGGCAACGGCAACTGAAGGAACTGGAGTCACCACAACATCGGAACGCGGCTGCTGTTCGACGCAACCGAACTTCACGCCCACCAACGCCAAACAAACCCTGTCTTCATCAGCGGACGCGGAAATTAGCGGAAACCGATTGCTTTTCCGCAATCTTCCGTTAAGCTCAGGGAGGATGCGAATAGATCGTCCGTTTGCCTGCTTTCTGCCGGACGGCGAAGCCTTGTTGTAGGAGGAGGTTTAGGTCCGCGCGGGCAGTGCGGGAAGTAACCTTGAATTTCTTAGAGTATTCGTTGCTCGTGAGCTGTTTCTGTTTCAGGTATTCGGCCGCTTTTTGGAGCCGCGGGTTTGAGAAAGGTTTCTTCTTCCAGAAACGCACGGTGAAGAAACCGTTTTCTTCCATAAATTCGGGGTCGACCATGCCCGCTTCACGGCAACGGCTAACCATCTTCAAGGTACCCGCACCCCAGTGCTCTATATAATTGGCGAGGTAAAGGGCGTGCGCGAGTTTTTTGTTACGCTGTACGGAAGCATGCTCGCGTTTAAGCTGTTCGAGAGAGAGCTGGGGCGCCAGTTGACCTGGATTCCGTATCTCAAGGCGGTCATCATATATCGCGAGGTAGTTAGAAGACGGAAACAGCAAGTCGCGATGAATCAGGGAGTTTATTACCGCTTCACGCACGGCGTCAAGAGGATAGTCGTAAGTAGTTTGACGAGTAGTGCCCAATATCTTAAAACTGCTCCCAAAATTGTTTTTCACGTACTGGAAAGTATTCTCTATTATTTGAAACACATTACCTTCAAATAAGCTTATTGAAACCAATTCGTTTCCCCGCAATATAGCGCACCTGAACGCGAATTGCGGAAGGACGGATTGGGGGTTCTTGGAAAAGCACAACGCACCCGCATTATTGAAAAAACCATTTTTCTCAAACGAAAGATTTGCGAAAAGCGTCTTCGCACTTCCGCGCGCCACGTTTTCCCGCGCGTTCTTGTAAAAAGAGTCAACCGCCTCCGGAGAATAGTCCTTGACTGCCAGGCGAGTCAACGCGTCTTCCGCGCGGTTCTCGTAAGACAGCCTCGCCTTAAACTCTTTTTCAATCGCCCGCGCATCCATTGCAACATTGGCCCGCCCAACCCGCACGAACGCCTTGCCCTTGTAAAAATAAGGCTTTTCGTCGCCTTCAATCACCCGCACCGCCACTATCCGCGCATCATTTACCGAAAGAGTTTCAACCAACGGGAACTTCGACGGGCTCAGCGTCGCGCGGACCGTCGCCGAAAAATTCTCCAAAGTATTCTTGCCGACGTCAACGCCGACTACATTGCCCGCATCGTCGATACCGACGAAAACCACGCCGCCCTTCTTGTTCAAAAAAGCGCATACCGACTCCATTAATCCTTCCGAATCGGAAAAACTCCTCTTGAACTCGACCGCTTCCCCTTCCTCACCCGGCAATTCAACCATAACAAGCTACTTGCACGCCGACCTATAAAAACATTGCGGAAATTAGCGGAAACCAATTGCTTTTCCGCCATTTTCCGCAACCAGCGTCGGAGCCAGAGTTTCGGCGGATTTGGCGGCGAAGCCCGGGATTCGAGGGAAGGAAAGAACGCTTAACCTGTTTAACCCCTATCTTTTCATGATAAGCCGAAGCTGGAAAGAATAGGTTAAGAGCTTTTCCGCATATCGTCCGCCCGAAAGTCCGCGTCAGCCAATTGCCTGCACGTGGACTATTCCGGTCTCGTTGCTGAAGCCGTGCACTCCGCAAACGTACGGATAATCACCGACTGCACCAAACTCCATCGAATACGTCTCGCCCGGCCTCAACGCGTCAGAACCAAAGCCGCCGAAGTCGATGCTATGCGCGTAACGGTCGTCGTTAACCCACGTAACCGAATCCCCCTGCGAGACCGTGAGCTCGGCGGGCTCGAAGTAGTAAGTGCGAATGCTGACCGTGTAAACCTGTCCCGCGCTTGACGCGGCAGCGGCAACCGAAGGAACGGGAGTCACTACAACATCGGAACGCGGCGGCTGTTCGACGCAACCGAACAACAACACGCCTGCCAACAAAACTACCAAAATCGACGACACAAACTTGTTCAAAAACTTCACGCTCCTTTTTACCCTGAATCTACTGCCTGCCCTCGTTCGCTTTCATCCTCTTCCCTCGCATAAAAAAACCAAATTAATCCTAGTTGCTCACCAGCGTAACGAACTGCCTGCCGGAAACGACGAAACTGACTACTGCACAGTTTTGCCGCACTGCAACTCCATTGGCGCTACCGCTTGTTATTGCCCGCATATTAGTTTGTGAAAGGTAACTTGACTTGCAGGCGTAAGTAGTTACGCGAAAAGCGTTCGCCCGCCCAGCTACCTCACTCGGCTGCATTGCGTTTAAGTCTGCCTGAGGGGCAGTGTAATCCAATTGAATTGCATGGTCGGCACCGCTATTCGACTGCATCAGGGTTTGAGACCGCGTTTCCCAAGCCGGGAAACTACTCGGATTGCTTTCAATCATGCGCTGTATCGCCGCGAATGCAGTGACTCCCTCGCAGTTGCGAACCCCGCCGGTAATCCTGAAAGTGTTGCCCGTCCGGCTTATTCCCACTCCCCTCAACCAAACGGTTTCATCCTCCGAAAAACCCCGGTTAGGCGATATAGGAATGCTTGTAGAAGCAAGCGCAGTAATGCTGGTAATCGAACACTCTTCCAAATCCGGCAAATCGGCATTCGGCGCTTGAATAACCGCGGGAGTCTGCGCTTCGGGCGCGGCTGGCGTTTGTGGTTGGGCTGCCGGCGGTTGGGTTGTGGGTGCAGTTGTTTCAACCCGCGCGGGGGTAGTCCACGCGTGCGCGCAAACTTGCATGCAAGCCGCTTGGTCCGCCGAAGCTGCTTGATTGCACTGTGAATTACATTCGGCCAAATCATTACTATTTTGCTTTATTCCATTAAAGAAATCCGGATTATTTGCCGCAAGCGCTTCTTGGAATGCATTGGATGTTTCGTAACCGAAAACAATTGTAACGGCTTGAATGTCATGCGTTGGCGAACCAGTGGTCGCAGTT
>MNVG01000048.1 GCA_001871495.1 Candidatus Micrarchaeota archaeon CG1_02_51_15 | reverse complement strand
TTTTCCCGACGTAATGCTTAGTAACTTTTGTTCGGGTAAAACAAGCCAGTCGTAAGCGGAGAGGTTTTGAGTGACGTCGAAGTGCAGGTTTTTTTTGAAAAAGGATTCGATTGTAACGATTTCGATTGCGTGGCGAATTTTTTTACCGCAGGCTTGTTTGGAAACCTTGACTCCTTTTTCGTCGGGGGCGCTAAAGTGGGTGGAAAAGCCTTTGAATGAAGAGGGTAAGTTATTGTTTAGCATTTCGGAAATAGCTTGTTTTTTTCTAAAGTCTTTTTTTCCAGGAATAAGACGAGTCTTGGGCCCCAGTCATGATCTGTTGAACGCGGCGTATCAAAACCAAGCACGTCTGAACCCGGGCCCAATAATCCCGCAGAATACTTGAGATTAGGGTAGTGTTCTTTCAAAATGGGTTCGACTATTTCTTTAAAGAATAGTTCGCTGAGTTTTTTTCCTTTAATGAAATTCATTTCGTATTCTCGAAGGATACTTACGACGCGTTCACGAATCCCGGGCTCGGGCGTTTCCTGAAGAAACACGGGGTGAAGCGCGTGGTTGTCGCAGGTGTTTTTGGCGACGGATGTGTGCATGCTACGATTCAAGGCGGGTTTTCCGCGGGTTTCAGCTTCATTATTTTGAAGGACTTGATTGAAACAACTGACTTGAGAGTGAGGCAGGAGTTGCAGGGGTTGTTGAAGCAGTATACTTGGCCGGTGATGTTCGGCAAGACCATTGATTCAAAAGACTTTTTCGGCTTGGTCGAGTGATGCGGAGTTTTAACGGGCTTTATTTTATTCGTACTAACGTGCCTTTTTTGCGCGCGTTTTTGAGCAGGTAGTTGTGGATTAGTATTGCCGCGACTAGCCAGGCTGTCAAAGTGGCAATTGCGGCAATTGGGTTGAATGCTTCTATTCCCTGCGAGGCTTTTATCAACGCGAAGGCGTGGGTGGAGGGGAGGAGGAGTGCAATTGCCTGCATTGGCCATGGGAGGAGTGCGATTGGGAAGAAGGCCGCGGATAGGATGCTTATTGCGTCGGTGATTATGTAGCTTGCGACCGCGCTTTCGTTTCCGTAGGTGTAGGTGAGCCCGAGGAGGATTAAGCCCAGTTGGACGCCGAATACGGCGTTGATTGCGATTGCGCCTGCGAGCGCGGGGATGCTTATTGGCGGAAATTGGAAAAAGAGGGTTGCGGTTAGGGCGATTAGCGTTATTATTACCGCCATTTTGATTGCGCCGATTATTGTGCCTGCGATTACGAAGTGCTTGGTTTCAACCGGCGAGGCCAAGAGGTATTCGGAGGCAGTGTCGAAGTATTCTTCAATGCAGAGTTGGTTTATTCCTTGGCTGAAGTGGTGGAGGGCGCGCCAGGCTATTGTTGCCATTACTGTTACTGCGAGGTAGCGCGGGTCTTTTGAGAGGAAGGTGGTGAGTAGGCCTATTGATAGGAAGAACGTGACCGGCCATATTGTAATGTCGTTGAGGCGGAAGGGCTTGTCAGGCAGGCTGAGCAGGTGTTTTTTCAGCATTGCGTGGGCTTGGGGGGGAATCATGTTTTTTTCACTAGTTTGAGGAATGCCTCTTCGAGTTGGGGTTCCAGTACTTCTATTGAGCTTACGCGCAGTTCGGCGCTTGAGAGCGCTGCGAGGATTTGGTTGAAGTGGGCTTGGCCGGTTGTTTCGGCGTCCACGAAGTGGGGCTTGACTGCAATTGCTTTGACGCCGCGTACGAGGTTAAGCGTTTTCGCAACCTGTTGTCCGTCAGGGGTGGAGATGCGGATTACTTCCTTTTCCTTTACTCGGGTCTTGAGTTCGTCCGGCGTGCCGACGGCGATTATTTTGCCGCGGTTGAGGAGGGCGATTTGGTCGCAGAGTTCTTCCGCGTCCATCAAGTGGTGTGTGGTGAGTAGGACGGTAGTCCCGTTGTCGCGCAGTTGTTTTATTTTCTTGCGGAAGTCGAGCGCGGCCTGCACGTCCAAGCCGACAGTTGGCTCGTCGAGCAACAGCAGCTTTGGTTGGTTGCAGAGGGCTTTGGCAAGGAAGAATTTCTGGCGCATTCCCGAAGAGTATTTAGACACGGGCGAACGGTTGTCCTTAAGCCCTAGTTCTCCGAGCAGGCACAACGCCTTTTTTTCGTCCCAGCACTCGTAGAGCCGCATGTAGTACTCGAGGAGTTCCGGTGCGGTGAGGCCGCGGGGCACGCCGCTGAAGCCGCGTAGGAAATTGGTTTTCAGGCGGATTTGCCGCGAGTGCGTCTTCAGGTCGAGGCCCAGCACGGTAATGTCTCCGGAGTCGGGTTCGACCAGTCCGGTGAGGATGGAAATCAGCGTGCTTTTTCCCGCGCCGTTGGGACCCAGTAGTCCGAACACCGTGCCTTGCGGTATGGAGAACGAAACGCCGTCCAGCGCGGCATAGTTTCCGTAGGTCTTGCGCAAGTTCCTTATTTCCAGTGCGTTCATTGGCAAACGGATTCGTTAAAGCGGGGAAGTAATAATAAGTTGGCGGGTTGGTTTGTCGTGGGTTATCTTAGCCGGTGTCCGATTTTGTTGTAGTTGTAGGTCTGGAGGGGGTCGGTGGGGCTGGTTGTCAGTGCTTTTTCATTGGCTTTTTTGCGTACGTCTTCTCCGGCGAATTTGTCGCAGACTTCTTCGGCGAATAGGATTCCCAGATCGGTCAGTTTGAGGTGTTCTGTAGTTGATTCCAGCAGTCCGGCGCTCTGTAGTTTTTCGATGATTGCGGCGTATTCTTCGTCTATTCGATAGCCGTATTTTTCGGTGATCTTTCTTTTGTCCACTCCTCTTGAGAACAGCCTGAACATGACTTCCCGTTCGAACAACTGCCGGCGGGACAGTTTTAGGGCTTTCCAGGTGGGGGGTTCCGAGTTTTCGATTGCCTTGTTGTAGTCTTCGATTGCGCAGGTATTGTAGTATTGGTAGCCGTTTACGAAACCGAATGCGCTGACCCCGATGCCGAGCAGTCCTGTTTCGTCCAGGGTTTCGAACTTGTTTAATTGTTGTTGGTGCATTGCCTGCTCTGACCTGTTGAAGTAGTGCATTGGCGCGTGGGTGTAGCCGGCTTCTTGGAAGGTCAGCATTGCCAGCGCGGCCATTTCGGCCCTTTCCTTTACTGATGGGAAGCTGCCTGGGTTTTTGAGGTACGCCTGCCAGTTTGGCTGGGCGACTTTGAACATCAGCGGAAAAGTCATTACGCAGTCAACTTCCTTTTTAATCAGGGTGGCGAGAGTATTGTACAAGGTTTCCAAGGTTTGGTGGGGAACGCCGATCATCATGTCTGTGGCTATTTGAGGCCGGGGGTTAAGACTTCTCAGGTAGTCTAGGAGTGCAATCATCTCTGCTGCAGAGTGTTTTCGTCCTTGGCATGCTAGCGAAGGGTCGTTTAGTTCCACTCCGCCGATGCTGAAACGGTTTACTCCGTTTTTCAGCATTGTTTCTAACTTGGGTTGGCATAGAGGGTCTTTGATTAGGGAGGGGTGTAAGTCCAGGGAAAACGGGGTGCCGGTTGGAATCTCAAAATTGTTTTTAGGTGCCGGATAAGCCCGGTAAGTTGTGCGGGCTTCATTAGGCTGGGCGTTCCACCGCCGATGTAAACGGACCTGGTCCGTACTGCTCCAATTCGTTTCTTGATTGCTGTAATTTCGCGCTTTAAGTTGCCGAGGTACCTTTCAATCGCGGCCTCGTTGATGATTATGCTGTAAAAGTGGCAGTACTCGCACTTGCTTTCACAAAAAGGAAAATGGACGTAGATGTCGAACTCGGTTTGTTCGTTTCCCTTGAATACGTCGATTCTATTAGTCTTAACGTCTTCTAGTGCAGTGAGCGGAGGGTAGGTGCCGAGGATGTAATAGTTTTCGAGAGTTCTTTCTATCCCTAACCTCTTAAGTCTTTGAAAGTCTATTTTCTCAACCCTTGCCCTGGCTACGTCCACGAGTCTTGTCATCGGAAATATCTCGGAACCCTCTTTTTTTAGCCATCTAGTCCATGAAGTCGCTTGGCGTGGGCGGGTTTTCGGGTTCGCCTTTGCGCTTGCGGATTTGCGTGACTATCTTGTTTTGCAAGTCGGACGGCAGTTTTTCGTATCCCGAGTATTCCGTGTACCACACTGCGCGGCCTTGGGACGCGCCGCGGATTTCGGAGGCGAATCCGAACATTTCGGCAACCGGGACTTTCGACTCGATTATTACTGCTTCGCCTTCTTGTTGCATGTCGACGATTTGTCCGCGGCGGCCTTGTAGTTGGTTTATTATTCCACTCATGTACTCGCTGGGGCTGTTGACGACCAGTTTTTGTTTGGGTTCCATTAGAGTGCACTTGGCTTGCAGCATTCCCGCGTAAATCGGGCGTCTGACTGCCGGAATGATTTGCGTGGGCCCACGGTGGGCGGGGTCGACGTGGATTGAAGCGTCGGTGAGCTTTACTTTCACGCCGATGCATTTTTCTTTTGCAAGCGGGCCTTGCTCGACTGCTTCTTCGAATGCTTCTACCATCAACTCCATGATGTCTTGTAGGTATTGTACTCCTTTTGTCGCGTCGATGAAGAGGTTGTTCTCGTGTATTTTGAGCACTTTCTTGGCTTCTTCACGGGGCAGCCCTGCTTTTATCAGGCGTTCTTGGAGGTCTTTGCCCTTCATTTTCGAGTCGATTTCGCCATCCACGAATGCTTTCATCACGCTTTCTTCAATGGGTTCGACTTCTATCTTGAACTTGTTGTGTTTGTTGGGCGACTTGCCTTCGATTTCGGGTCCTTTTCCGAAAATGGTTTCGTGATAAACTACTATTGGAGGCGAGGTTACGATTTCGATTCCCCTTTCCTTTTGAATTTTGTACTCAATGATTTCCAAGTGCAGTTCTCCCATTCCGCTTAGCAAGTGTTCTCCGGTTGTCTGGTTGAGTTCCACTCGTATCGTAGGGTCTTCCTTGGCGAGTTTGTGCAGCACTTCGGTCAAGCGCATGAGATCCTTGGGGTTCTTGGCTTCAATGGACTTGGTGACCACCGGTTCGCTGTGGTGCTTTATTTTTTCGAAAGGAATCATTTCGCCTTCGCTGATTGTTTCTCCAGCGTAGATTCCGTGCAGCCCAACGAGCGCAACGATGTTGCCTGCAGGCACTTCGTCAAGGATTACGCGGTCGGGTCCCATGTAAATTGCGACTTGCTGGAGTTTTTCAGACTTGAATTGAGAAGATAAGTAGAGTTCCTCGCCTTTGTGCAAGGTTCCTGAGAAAAGCCTTCCGACTGCCACTTCACCGGCATGGGGATCCATTTGGATTGCGGTTACTGCAAAGCACACGCGGCCTTTCGGGTTGCACTCTAGCATTCCCTTGCCTTCGGTGCTTTCCAACTCGCCGTGCCAAATTGTAGGAACGCGGTATTTCTGGGCCGTTAACGGGTTGGGCAATTGGCTGATTATGAGTTCAAGTATGACGTCGGCTAATGGCGCGAGTCTCTGGAGTTCGGCGTGGTTTCCCGAAGAACAAAGTTCGTACATTTGTTTGAAGCTGATGTTCTTTTCCTTCATTACGGGGTACGAAATTGCCCATTTGTTGAACGCGGTTCCGAATGCAACGTTTCCGGCGTCGACCTTGATTTGCCATTCTTCCCTGAATTCTTCAGAGCCGTAGTTGGTTATCAGCTTGTTTACTCCCGTGATTATTTTGAGGAACTTTTGTTGCATGGCGTTGGGGTCCAGTTTAAGCTCGTTTATGAAGCGGTCTATCTTGTTGATGAAAAGAACGGGCTTTACTTTTTCTTTCAGCGCCTGGCGCAACACGGTCTCTGTTTGCGGCATTATTCCTTCCACGCAGTCGACTACGAGAATGCAGCCGTCCACTGCGCGCAGCGCACGGGTTACGTGGCCGCCGAAGTCGACGTGCCCTGGCGTGTCAATGAGGTTTATGAGGTAGTCTTTGTCTTTGAACTTGGCGGGAATCGAGATGTTGGCGGCCTTGATTGTAATGCCGCGTTTTTGTTCGAGTTCGTCGAAGTCTAAAACGCGTTGTTCGCCTGCAAGCTCTTGCGAAATCAGTCCGGCTCGCGCGACCAAAGTGTCGCTGAGAGTCGACTTTCCGTGGTCTACGTGGGCAACTATGCCTAGGTTGCGGATGTTCCGCTGCGTGGCCATCAGCCTTGAGACGTGTTCAGCAACTACCTCTTTCTTCGCCATTGTGTTTTTCTACCCCTCAAAAAAGTTTTTTTTCTATCTTGCCGACTTTGCCATGCGCTCGGTTTCGTTCCTGCGCCTCACAGAGTAACTGTCCGCGCTTCCTGAACTTGCGAGGATTATTTCCTTTGCCAGCGTGTCGGAAAGCTTGGTGGACTTGCCAAACGAACTGGTTATTGCGGCCAATGCAATGTTGCGCAACGCCAAGTCAAGCCTGCGCTGCGAACTCACGTCGGTTGCAACTTGGTAGGCCACGCCTCCCATTCTCACGCGGGTCACTTCCTCACGGGGAGCCGAGTTTTCAACTGCACGCACCAAAAGCTGGATTGGATTCTGTTTGGTTTCCCGTTCTACTATCACGAACGCTTCTTCGATTATGCGCAGCACCTTGGTTTTCTTGCCTTGGAGCTTGCCGTGCGTGCGGATGACTTTGCCGCTAAGCTTTTCACCGGTTCCGCCGCGCATCAGCTTGTTCGCAAGCCGTTCGACCAAGTTTACTTTCGCCTTGCCGAACTGCTTGTTCGCATGCCTTGCGAACGTATGCGGGTACTCGAGTTCCTTTAAGGAAACAAACGGCGCGATGCTAGGGTCGTTCACTTCTATTCCTTCGTAAGAATATTTTCCAAACAGTTTATCCATTTCAAGCATTACCTCCCGTTCTACCTCTTGGGTTTCTCTTTTTTCTTGGTACGCAATTGGTCCAAGTCAACGCCGTTTACGGCAACTACCTTGTAACGCACGCCGGGAATTGAACCGACTTGTCCGCGCTGCGAACCTCCGAGGCCGGCAATCGTCACTTCGTCGTGCTCGTCAATGCAATCTATTGCCTTGTCCCGCGGGCAGTGCGCGCTGACCTTCTTGCCGTTCTTAACGAGTTGGACGCGCACGCACTTCACTATACCCGAGTGCGGCTGTTTTTGTTCCTTTCCTTCCTTCTTGATCACGATGCCTTTGGCCTGCGGTGCGCCTTCAAGAGGGTCGTACTTGAACTTCAAGCCAAGCGCTTTGCGCTTCCAAGGCTTTTTCTTCCAACGCATTTTCTTGCGGTTTCGTTCAAGCTGCCTTCCTGCAAACAATCCCTTTCCCAAATCCGTTTCACCTTTTTTTCAGCGTAGTTTCACGTCGTCAAAACCGAACTTCCTCTGAAGCAAGAGGCGCGCGCGTTTTATCTTCTCTCCGCCGCGGCCTATTGCCCCGCCCCTGTTTTTGGAATCAACGTCAACTATTGCCACTTTCTTGCCACCATTCTCGGAAACCGCGACGTTACGCAGCACTGCCGGAGCAAGCGCATTCGCCAAAAACGCCTTTGCGTCATCCGAGTCTTCAATCACTACTATTTCCTTGCCGGTCTTTTGCCTCAGTTTCTGCACGTTCGCGCCAGCTTTGCCAATTGCTTTTCCCAACTCGCCTTTCTGCACTACTATTATCAACGCGTTCTCGTCGCGCACTAAATCATTGGCCTTGGCGCCCGTACTCATCTCAATGAAGTTGATGAGCTGAATGTCTTCCAACGAAAGCGTGGGCATTATGAACCAAATCACTTCTTTATTGCTGCTTCAAGCAAATCCGAGTTGCCTGCTTCAAAAACCGCCATTGCCGAAACCGGAAACGGCTTTCCGCACGTGTTGCCCAACTCCACGGAACTGCCCACGTAATCAAGTACGGGCACGTCCGACAATTGGCTAAAGTGCTTCAAGTCCTGCCTGCGCGTAAGCGGGCAGTTGGCCGAAACTATTATCAGCTTGGCCCCGCCGTTCAACGCGGCCTTCATAGTCTTGTCAACACCGAGCAAAACCTTGCCGGTATCGACGGCCATGCGAATCGACTTGTTCAAGTCCATTTTGAATCAACACCTTCGTAGTATATATAGAAAGCAAAAAAGCTCTCATGGTTCTCTACTTCAACCCATCCCCAAAGACGAGCTAAAGTCAACTCCCCAATGTTCGTAAAGCCCGCTGGCTTTACGACACCGCGTTTCGGCTTGCAAGCCGAAACGCCTGTTTTCCTTAACGAAAACGAGTACGCAATAATTCTCGCCGAAATCCCTTAAAAACCTTGCTCTTAGGCCCCCCTTGCGTCAAGCTAGTCTCACTAACCCTATTATCTTAGTTCGATTCGTTTCAAGCACTGTTTGAACCCTAATAATTTTGGTCCACTGAAAAAACCAGTTCAAAACCCCAAAAGCCCGTTCCGTAAATTAAGACCACGTGCCCTATCCTCTATTGGTCCGCTAGGCGTACGTCAATAGGCACCATTTTTTCAAAAGTCCACGATCGCCAGGTTTACCCTAGTTTCTCGTCAAGAACTATTTTTCCACTTGCAGGCGTGTCTTCCTTCAAGTCGTTTACCGCCAATGCATTGGCAAGTCCATTTAGAAGCAAAAAAAGCGCCGGAATCCAATACAATTGAAGACGCGCCATTCCAACTCCTCTTCTTAAAACCCGTTTTTCACTTGCGGCGTACCTTCTCTCTAAAACGCGTCCAGCCTTCCTTCATCCGTTCTTCAACTCGTTTTTTTGGCAAAAGGCCCAGCCGTTCTTCAAGCTCGGCGCGTCCCACTTCAGAACGTCCCAATCCCGAAAGTCGTTCGCCCGCCTGCTCGGCAGTAATCCTCCCTTTGGCAGCAGACTGCACCAGCATCGAGTAAACGGCCTCGCGTTCTCCTTCCCTTATTCCCTTGACGCTGTCATTAACGCGTTCGACTACTCCCAAAATGTTCTTAAGCTGCTTGGCTTTTACCGCCGAATTACCCAAAGTATTCAATAATGCGATTGGGTCGTGGCCTTCTTGGACGTGGTGCGTCAGTAGTTGTGCTCCGTCGTGCTTCCAGAAACTTGAGTGAACTCCTTTTAGTGCATTCAACAACGCGAGTGCGTCGTGGCCTTCTTGGACGTGGTGCGTCAGTAGTTGTGCTCCGTCGTGCTTCCAAAAATCTGAATGAACTTCTTGCAACGCGTCGCGTAATTCCTTTGCATCTCCGGCTTTGGAAAACAAGAGGTTCAATTGTTGCGTAACTCCGGCGTCGGCCTTCTTTTCCATTGCGCCTGCTGCAGCCAAAAGAAAATACCCTGCTTTAGACGCGTCTTCAAACTCGTGCGCCTGCTGTAGTGCGGCTTTCAAGCCTTTTCCCAAGCCGAGTATCTTCCTTCCTTCAGCGTGCCTCGCAAGCTCTTTCTTCGCAACTTCGGCCGCACTCGAACTGCGCGTGGCTCCATGTAATGCAGCTGCCAAGCCGAAAAACGCTTCAGGCGACCTAGTTTTTTGTGCCAGCCTCTTCAACTCGAAAACAGCGTCTTCACGCACTCCATAGTCATTGTCATTCAATGCCTTGACCAGCGCGGAAACCGCTTCCGGCCGCGCGTCAGTAAACTCCTTTCCCACGTTGCCCAAAGCCGAAACGCTTGCCCTGCGCACTACCCACCGCGCGTCCGTCAAACCTATTCTCTCAAGGGGGTTAACTCCCTTGCTTCCAAAGGTTCCAAGCGCTTCTGCAGCCGCCTCGCTTGCAAGCATTTCTCCTGCTGCTTCCGGATTGTCTTTCGACCGGTCTTTCCAA
>MNVG01000033.1 GCA_001871495.1 Candidatus Micrarchaeota archaeon CG1_02_51_15 | reverse complement strand
TAAAGCAACGCCCGCCTTTAATTCATCGGACAATTTTTCAGACGGAGGAAAAAAAAAAATCATGAAAGCATTTTCGTTAGCATTAATCGCAATTGCCTTGGTCGCAATTGCACTCATAGGTTGCGTGGAACAAGAAGAAGTTGCAACCCCCACTCCTACACCGGCGCCTACCTTGGTTCCTACTCCAGCGGTTGCCGTACAGGAAGTAACCGCAACCCCCACGCCGCGGCCGACTGCAACCCCTGTTCCGACCCCTGAACCTACGGCTACGCCTACTCCCAAGCCAGTGAAGCAACTAAACGCAGTCTACCTGCCCGCCGCGGCTCGCTTTAAAGTCCCGACCGAAGTCTGGTTCGACGCCAAAGACAAGAACGTATTCAACTACTCCAACGGAGAGCTGCGCGTTCCCTTCGGACTGTACAGCCCGTCCTACGACCTGGCCGCCCAAGGGTATTACTCAATGCAGTTCGCTTGGGAACCCGACTCCTACATTAACGAACGCGTGCAACGCAACGGCGGTCGAATACTCTGGAAAATAGGCGACAAAGTCTACGTAGTGCGCGTGGACGGCGCGACTTACGGCAGCGTCAGGACAATGGCGTTCGTAAACTGGAGCTCCCCCTACCAACCGGTCCAGAAAATCGCCGAGTCCCTGTTCTACGCAAACAGCGACGTAAAAGTCGAAGTGTCTCTATTCCGCGGAGAAAACGGAGCCGCTGCAGCAAACGTCTCTGCCCTCGCAATAAGCGTGGACTCGCGCGTCGAACCTAACTTCTACGTCAACTACCCTGAAGGAGGCGAAGTGCTGACCGTCACCGTCAACGCGGCCGCCATCCCGCAGATTGCGGCAATCCCCGGAGTCTACACCATAAAGCCCGCACTCGAACAGTGAACGCAAATGGTCGTTTCTTGGCAGGATTTTGAAAACATAGGCTTGCGTGTTGGCACAATAATCCGCGCCGAAGACTTTCCCAAAGCCATGAAACCGGCTTACAAACTGTGGATAGACATGGGCGAACTCGGTTTGAAACAATCAAGCGCCCAGCTTACCGCATTATACGACAAGGAAGAACTCGTCGGAAAACAAGTAATCTGCGTAACCAACTTCCCGCCAAAACAAGTGGCCGACTTCATCTCCGAAGTCCTCACAACAGGCTTCGTACTCCCCAACGGCAGCGTCGTACTGGCACAACCCGAAAAGAAAGTCCCGAACGGTTCAAAGCTCGCGTAAAACCCGTTTGGTTAATCTAATAAAGTGATAACTTAATTTATCTTGATTATTGGGTGGAGGTTGTTTAACTTGAAGATTGCTGCCGCGTTGGCATTTGCATGTTTTTGTTTTACGCGCAGTTTGTCGGCGCATTGGGAACTACGCCGCCCGATTACGGTGAGGATACAGTTTCACCCATATGCACTCTGCCGCTTTCGTTTACTTCCTTGATTTTGGAGTACGCCCGCGCTTCGTTGGTCTCTTCATCGGTTGATTACGTATTGCAGCCTGCGCAAATTCGCGTCTTAGCATCAGGCGCGCTTTGTTCGTATAAAGTTCACTTGATTGAAGGAACTACCTCCTTTTTTTGGGCAATGCCTTAAAGGGTGTTACTTCGTATTTTGCGTTGCCTAATTTCAATGTTGGCTGGCATTCGTTTGTTGTCCGTGTTTCCGCGGATTACTTCGAGGCGGGCGTTAGGAAAACAGTCTACCGTGATATTCCGGTTTGGTTGCAGGTTACTAAGACGCGTCCGGTTTTGCATTTGGTTTACCCGCCGCGTTACAGCGACGCTGGAACCGTTACGGGAGTAGAGTGCAGGGCGCCGGTATATTCTTCATGGGCAGGAAATCAAGTTATTCCTAACCTGATGCGCGACGGAAACCCGGTTTTTGGCCCGGATTCGGAGTACCTTCTTTCCGGCTTATACAGTTATTCCTGTAGTTCTCCGGAAACGGAAAACTTTTTTGCTGGCGTTCCGGTTTGGCTGTCGGTGATAGTTGGTCAAAAGGCGTACGAACGGATACTTACTTACCCGAACATGGCGAGCACTAAAGCCAACTTGCAGCACGAAATGGTTTTTAAGAGGCTAGACGGAACAAGAGTCACTGCGCTTCAAGTGCTTTTGACCCTGTTAAGCGAGTACGACGGCACGGCGACGTTAGTCGCGAAAGAAGAACTCATTCAAAGAGTATGGCGGGACTTTGGCATCGCGGACGAAGTCATTGAAGACGGAGACTACGGGATTGACTCGTGGATTCCTGAAGACGAAGAGATTATCCGGAAAGCAAAAATAGACTACTTGACTACAATAACGCATTCGATGTGGGTTGAAAACAACGCTGCAGTCCCGTGATCGTTGAGGGATTATTCACAGCGGGAAATAGAGTTCCTGTTCTCGTCCCAACTCCTGTGGGAAGAACTTGATGAATTGCCTGCAACACTGCCAGGAACTGAAAAAATGGGTTACAACACGGGTTCAGCTTGGGCAGAAAGTCCGTCTTACGAGCTATACCTTGTTGCAAACCGCTTGCTTAAACGACCCACCCAATTAGAGATAATCCATGAAACAGTTGCTTGGATGGAAAGAAACTTCTTTCACGCGACCTCCGAATGCAATGCGGAAGAATGCAGTTGGGAAGTCTACGGAGATGATCCTTCAGGGTACGCGTATTCGTTAACAATGCGGCAAGTGTTTGAAGAAATGGTAGTTGGCTGCCAACACACGTCAAGAATTGTTCTAGCCGCCCTGCGTTCAATTAAACATCCCGGTTACCTCTACGCACATTGGACCCCACGTGGCAGTATACCTCCCAACCATTAACCGGTTTGTCCACGGAGACAACCTCGCAATGTACGCGCTTGTTCCGCCAGACTACCTGCTGCTCACACCGGAAAGAGCAGCTGACATGCACTTTTTCGACGGCCATGGAATGGCTTCCGACGACCTACACCGGTATGACGACATACCCTCATTGTACCTGGGTCCGCAAACATTGCGCCGCGGCCGCGAGCTCTACTTGCACTCTGGGCTTTTCTACTCCTCAAGACCCGATTTAAGGGCAATCATTGACCAAATGTGCGTACAATCCGGAGACTTCAACCTTAGGCTTGACGAAACCGACGAACGCCTCACAAGCAACCCGGTTCCGATTCAAGACTTGGACGAGCTATCAGGTTAGCGCCGCCTGAAGAGAAAAGTCCAAAAAGGGGCTAAGCTCGCTTGACGGGACGGGGTACTATTTGAACGGGTTGACCACCTTAAGGCCGGGAATTTTCCTGAAGTGATCGTCTTCAGTGATTATGAATCTTATCCCGTTGTCTAGTGCCGTTTGCGCGAGCAACGCGTCCCAGAAGTGAGCGCCAGTATTTTTAGACAGTGTCGCGGCGCGCGGGATAGTGGAACAGTCATAATCCAGTTTCGTAAGCCTGCTGCAATTAATTAGGTCTAGAATGCAATTCAGCGCCTGTTCTTTGGATAACGGAGGCCGGTTCGCCCGCGTCGCAACCGAGTAAAACTCGGCAAGCGTCTGGTTCGAAATCGCGGCAGGCAGTTCGCCCGAAAATATTTCGTGCATCAACTTGCAGGCGGTTGCGTGCTTCGCACCCGAATCGGCGTCAAAAGCGTAGATCAGCAGGTTAGTATCAATCAGTTGCATCAAAATCGCCGCGAGTGAATTTCTTCGCGGGAAGGAATCCTGCCGCCAAAATGATATCCCTTATTCATGGCGGCAAGCAACCGCGTCTCGGGAGTAGTTTCCTTGCAACCCTTCAGCCTTATCCATGCTTGGAGTGCCTCTGAAACCGCCTTGCTTAAGTGGCCTTTTCCAGTCCCTTCAACGAGCGCGGCAGTGCGCCTGAACTCGTTTGCCAGTTCGTCACTCAAGTTCAATGTAATCGTAGCCAAGCCAAAACACCTGCAAACATTTAGTTCGCAGTATATTTAAATGTTTAGTGTAACATTTACTCTCGTTCGAACTCGTCGGGATGTACGCATTCGAGCTTCATGGCGTGCAGTTCGTCCAGCAGTTGTTCGAGCACTTCGGTCAACACCGGACTAAACTTGCAACGAGGCATTGCGTACGCCATGCGTTCGCCCCACGCGCTTTCATTTTCGGGGTAGTAGACTATTTTTTCTGAAATCCCGTACTGCAGGGGGTAGCAAATCTTGTCCAGCGCCTTGACTATCTTGGCTTCGGTTGTTTCGCCGGCTTCGTACTCGTCCCACAACGCGCGGAATTCAGTTGCGAGGTCGGAAGGCAGTAACGCGAACGTTTTTTCGGCTGCCTGCAACTCGCGTTTCTTTTTTTCTTTTTTCTCCTTTTCGTTGGCGGACCAGCAGTCGCCGCAATAAATTTCAAGCAAGTCGTGCACGGCCGTCAGTTTCAGTGCCTTGCCCACGTCAAAGTCTATTTCAAGTTCCTTCTCGAAGGTAATGACCATTAACGCAAGGTGCCAGGAGTGTTCGGCGTCGTTTTCCCTGCGCTTTCCTCCGCGCAGGCAGGCAATGCGTTCTACTGACTTCATCTTTTCGGCTTCTTTAAGGAAGGAAATTATTTTCTTCAGCCGTCCGCTTGCGGGTTTGGAGTTCATTGTGCAAACCGTTTGGTTCTCAACGCTTTTATAACGGGAGGGGATACGTTTGCTTTCAAGTGAATAAAATGATTGATCGAAACCAACCTGTCAGAAACCAACCTGTCAAAGAGTATAATCCTAAAGACGTTGAAAAACCCTTGAAGATAAACTATGAAAGAAAACTGGGCGAAGGCAAGTGAGGCGAAGTTTTCGAAGGCCGCATTAAATTCAGAGGAGTAGCCAGCAAGCGTGTTGCGGTTAAGGTATTCCACCAAAACTCCCTCAATTGGTTTAGAGAAGAATACTTTGCTTATCAATCTAGTAACAGGCCGCCCGTCCTGCCTTTTTCGGAGTATGTTGGCGGACTGTACGCCGGCGTTATTGATGGGTTACACAGGGTGGGTTTGAAGCTTCCTAAGCTTGCTGTAGTAGAACACGACGGAAATCCGGTATTGGTTTCCGAAGCATTTTCCTTCCGCGGCAAATCCAAAATAAAACCGTTGAATGTTGTTGATTTTGGTTCTCTTTCAGATAAGCACAAGGCGGAAATACAAGACACGCTGGTAAAGATGGTTAATGCGGGCTACATGCCGCACGAGGACTTGTTTGGGCATATCCGGCGAATGAAGGCAGGCGGCGCGTATCCTGCGCTTTTTGGTGATTTGGATGCCTTATTGCCTGACATGCAGTCAAAACATTGGGAAGGTGCGTTGCCTCAGAATTTAGATTGGTTTTTCCAAGACCTTTACCCTAACGTTCGTGAGAGAAAGTCGAAGTGGATTGATTTTGTAAGTAAAGTAAGACGCCCCGTTGGCAAAGCTGCGATAGACCGTCTGGGTTCTAAACTAGATTGGATGACGTAGCAGACCGTCGCGTTAAGCTAATGATTGGCGGTAGTCTTGCGAAAGCGATTTATAGCCGACTTGGGAAGTATGTGCGGATGTTTTA
Organism: Candidatus Micrarchaeota archaeon CG1_02_51_15; assembly: GCA_001871495.1. Classification (GTDB taxonomy): domain Archaea; phylum Micrarchaeota; class Micrarchaeia; order Norongarragalinales; family UBA8480; genus UBA8480. The sequence goes on along the minus strand of MNVG01000033.1, from coordinate 4,391 downwards.
ATTATGGCGACTAAGTACAACCGGCTGCTTCAGGATCCTGAAGTGCAAGAGGCAATTGAACGCATTGCGCGAGGCAACCTCGAGACTTTCTTTGCTCCTGGCGACGAGGCTTTTGACGCGGCTGCAAACAAGATAGAGCGCTTGTGGCAATTGTGTGCGTTGCCTGCGACTTGCAAGACTTTTTCCCCTTCCCTGCGCAACGAAGTGTTTGGCCTGCGCAAAGCCGCAGTCATCGACCAACGGCTCTCGATTTCGCAGTTGCAGCGGATAGGCGAGTTATTCGAGTGAAGCTAAAAGCCAAAAGGGGAATGCGTGCAATGATTGAATGGTGCAAGCGGCCGATTCACCACTATCCTGAAAGAAGGGAATGGCACTTGGCAGACGGGTCACTTGCGCTTGAAGCCAGAATAGCCAAGGCCGCCTTGCCCGACCGTCATTTGTTAACTGCTGACGAACAAGAGGTCGTGGAGCATAACCGCGCATTGCTTGCGTCTGGCAAATTTGGAGAAGCGGCGATTAATGAAAGTGCGGGAGAAAATACTGACGGACTTGGCGAGTCGAGAGTAGTCGTAAACCTGCGCCTTACGCGTTCGGGAAAGATAATTAAAATTGGCAAACCCGCGGAATAAGTGTAGTTTCCAACGGTTACGCTGGTAGTCAACTTGCTTGCAAGTTCGTCGAATCCGTTTATTGAGCGGATCATAGTAGAGCATCCGAAACTTGCTCCAGGCTCGGATAAGATGGCCTTGCTTGCGAAGGCGGTATTCCACGCGAACGACGAGTGGCGCATTAGAAATTTGCGTGCGGAACAAGAATTCGAGAAAAGGCTTGAATTGACTAAGGAAAAGGATCCGGAACTGGTTGCCCGTACGAAGGATGCCATTGCGTGTCTAAAACGCTTGGCGAACAGGCAGGCCCTTATTTGGTGCTGCAATTCGTTCGGATTTTACTTGATTGCAGTGACAATCGTTTTTTTCACGAGTGAACTCGTTTTTTCGGGCTCGGAGTTACAAAAAGTATTTAAGCAACAAGCGTTTTGAACATGTTGCCAACGCGTTTTTTGCGTGTTTTGGCGCGCGACATTGTTTTTACCCGGTTTAGGTCACAAAGAAGGGTTGTCGTGTTAATCATCGGCATGAAAATAATTGCATTCAGCGTCAGCCATACCTCGGATTGGGATGGCGGCGAGTGAGTCAGTAAGGGAGGGGGTTTTTCAATGAATATGGCTGCAAACATCGACGTAATGCAGAAGGAACTTACGGAATTACGCGGGGAAGTCGAGCGCTTGAACGAAGAAAACGACGCCCTGCTTTTTGCAATAAAAGAGAAGAACGAACGCTTGATGGCCTTGGGCCGCAAGAGCTGAGCTTCTTTTTTTAGTTTTATTTTTCTTTCTTTTTTTTGAAACCCTTTTTATAGCAGTTTGTCTTTAATGCGGTTTGGACGCCGTTAAGGATTTGGTTAAGGCGGAGGTAAGTGGAATATGCTTCAACTCGAGTTTTTGGATAACAAGATAGCGCAGTCGGTGCTGGTTTTGGTTGCCGCGTGGATTGTCGCCAATTTTTTGCCTAAAGTGCTTTACAAGCTGGACCAGAAGTCCGCGCGCGTGGACTTGTCCGAGCGCACGCACATGATTATCAGTAAAGTGGTTGCATTTTGCGTTTGGGCAGTTGCGCTTGGAGTGATTTTCGTCAATTCTGGCTTCAGCGAGCCCGTAATAGGGTTTTTGAGCGGCCAATCGTTGGAAGTCAAGGCAGTGCAGGTTATCATCATTTGGCTTTCGGTCTATATTTTCGTCAAGTATATTTCAAGCGCGTTCAAGAAGTTCGACGATTACGTTGACGAAATCGATTTTTCAGAGCACGCGCACGCGCTTATCCAATCGGGTTTGAAGTATGCTGCTTACTTGGCGGCGCTTATAATGACGCTTTTTGCTCTGGATTTGACTGGCGCTTTTGCGGCAATGCTTGCAGGCGCCGGCCTGGCTGGTATAGTGATAGGTTTTGCGGCAAAAGACGTTTTTGCCAACTTGTTTGGCGGAATAATGCTGGTTCTCGACCAGCCCTTTAAGATAAGGGACTTCATTGAAGTCAAAGGGCAAAACATTTTGGGCACGGTGCAGAAGATTTCACTGCGTTCTACCGACTTGCTTGCGCCAGATAATACTACGGTGTGCGTTCCCAACTCGTTGCTTGCGATGAACCCTATCATAAACTATACTACCAATAAGATTAGGCGCGTGGACTTTGTAGTGGGAGTTGCCTATGGTACAGATTTGGCAAAGGCTCAGAAGGTGATATTGGAGGCGATAAACGCGGACGAGGCGGTTGCGCAGAAGGAGAAAACCCTGGTTTTAGTGCAGTTGTTCAGCGCTTCAAGCGTGGACTTGAGCTGTATGGCTTGGATAGACTCTTCGCGCAAAGGCGGCTTTGGCGTTATTAAAACGCGCATAATGGGCTTGGTGTACCAGGCGCTTGAAAAGGAGGGAATAGAGATTCCTTTCCCGCAGATGGTCATGCGTACGGTCTCAGAAGACGGCGCGGTCAAGGAAAAGCACAAATCCAAGGAGGAGCGGAAGTAGTGGGACTGCAGTCTGTTTGCATTGTGGTTGCATTAATTGCATTGCTTGCAGCCGGTTGCCTCCAGGCCTCGGCGTCCGAGCGCGCTTCCAAATCCTGCGAGGAACTGTGTTTGCAAGCCGTTGAAGCGGGTTTGAACCTTTCTGAAGGGCCGTGCTTGGGCGTCTTGCTTGAACAGGGTTTGGAGAACTGGGTTTGTGACGTTTCGCACCAGCCGCGCACGCCTGCTGACAACATGCCTTACAACCAGTGCTCTGCTTTCTTGCGCGGCGAGGCAACGCATTTTGTGGAAGTAAACGAAAACTGTTCTGTTTTCAGGACGCAGTGATTAAGGGGTAGTTTACTTGGATGCTTATAGTTCGGACTCGCATTTGGGCATGTTTTTGTGGGGTTTTTTAGTTGTTTCCATGTTCGGCGGCGGATGTGCTTGGATTGCTTTTGCCGCGCGGCGGGGCTGCTCCGGTGGTTCTCAAGTGCGATTACGAACAGACGGAAGGCTGGCGCGTGATAGTCTGCGTTAACGCGCTTGAAACGCTTTAGAGTAATGCAAACGAATCGGTTAAAAACATTGAGTGAATAAACGCATTCCGTTAAAACTAGGGGTGGTTTGTTCAAATGGCGCACAAGGTATTGGTTTATTCGACTCAGACTTGTCCTTATTGCAGGATGGCTGAAGAGTACTTGAAGCAGAAAGGCATTGAGTTCACACATTTTGACGTCACTAACGACGAGGTAAAGGCGCAGGAGATGGCGGACAAAAGCGGCCAGATGGGCGTGCCTGTTTTGGAAATCAACGGGAAGATAATAGTGGGTTTCGACCGCCGCGCCATTGACGCCGCGTTGGGCTTGAATCAGTGAACTTTTGCAATGCACGACGTCTTAATCATCGGCGCGGGGCCTGCGGGCATTACTGCCGCAATTTATTGCGCGCGCGTCAAGCTCCACACGCTAGTGCTCTCTAAAAACTTAGGCGGCCAGGCTGCTTTGAGCGGCGCAATCGAAAACTATTCCGGCTACCAAATGATTACCGGCATGGAGTTGGCACGCAAGTTTCACGAGCATTTGCACGAGTTTAAGGAAATAGAGCACCACGACGCGCCTGAAGAAGTCCGGTCGGTAGAAAAGTCTGCGAAAGGATTCGTTGTTAAAACCGATGTTGCGGAGTATGAAACGCGTGCTGTAATCGTTTGTTCGGGCGCTAAAGCACGGGAGCTCGGCGTTAAGGGCGAAACTGAATTCCGTAACCGAGGGGTTTCTTATTGCGCGGCTTGCGACGCGCCTGTTTTTAAGAACAAGCGCGTGGCCGTAATCGGAGGAGGCAATTCGGCGTTGGACGCTTCGTTGCAGCTTTCGAAGCACGCTAAGAAAGTGTTTGTGCTTACTTCGAACCCCAAGTTGGAAGGAGATGCGTTGCTCAAGCAAAAAGTGTTGGCTAATGCCGGGATTGAAGTCGTTTACGGCGCGCGCACTGCCGCCATTCGCGGTTCGAAGTTCGTTGAAGCAATCGATTATGTCGTGGGAAGCAAGGGAAAGACGCTGGCGTTGCAAGGAATTTTCGTGGAAATAGGTTGGGTGCCTGCAACGGGTTTTTTGGATTCGGCCAAGAAGAACGGAAAAGGCGAGATAACCGTAAATTCAGCGTGCGAAACCGGTGTAGCCGGCTTGTTTGCGGCAGGCGATTGCACTGACTCGCCCGAGAAACAGATTATTGTCGCAGCCGGAATGGGGGCGACGGCTGCTTTGAGTGCAATAAAATACCTTCAGCGCAAGTAAATAGTAAAAGCTAATAGAAAAAAGGGAACACGGGGTTTG
>MNVG01000015.1 GCA_001871495.1 Candidatus Micrarchaeota archaeon CG1_02_51_15 | reverse complement strand
AGTACGGAACTCGTAGTCTATTCCGCTTGCTTTGATTGCATCCGCACTTTCTTTCACAGAACGTGCTGCGTCCGAAATTCCGCCGGTTGCCTTCGCGTAGTCTTCCGGAGCGGCTTTCAAGTCTAAAGCAACGTAGTCTAATAGTTTTTCGTCAAACAGTTGCTTGAGCATTGCCGGGTTGGAGCCGTTCGTGTCCAGTTTTACCAAGTAGCCCAGCGCGCGGGCGCGTATTATGAACGCGCGCAGCCCCTGGTGTAAAGTGGGTTCTCCGCCGGAGATTACCAGTGCGTCAGCGTACTTGCGGCGCAACGCAAGGGTTTCGAGTGCCTGTTCTTCGGAAACGGTTTCGGAGCCGGTCGCAGGACGAGAGAGCGCAGGGTTGTGGCAGTAGGGGCAGGCGTAGTTGCAGCCTTTCGTGAACAGGACTACTGCTATTTTAGCGGGGTAGTCGACGAGGCTGGTCTTGCGGATTGCGCCGAATTCCATTTGCGTTCAGCCCACTTTCCGCGCGTCGAGCTGCTTGCTGTAGGGCGTGCGCATGGCGTACTCGGCTTTCTTGCCTGCGTTCCACTGTTGTATTGGGCGGATGTAGCCTACTATACGAGAGTACACTTCACAGCGCGTGCGTTTGGACTCCAACTCGGGCGATGCATTGTTGTGCCAGTTGACTTCCGCGTCGCACTTGGGACAATTGAACTGCTCGCCTTCCAAGTAGCCGTGCTTGTTGCAAATGCTGAAAGTCGGGGTTACCGAAAAGTACGGAAGTTTATTGTTGGCGAACACTTTCTTTACTAACTCTCCTGCACTGCGCCAGTCGTGCAGCCTTTCGCCAATGAAGCCGTGTAACACCGTGCCTCCGGTGTACTTGCACTGCAGGCTGTCTTGGAGTTCGATTGCTTCGAACACGTCGTCGGTGTAGTTTACAGGCAAGTGCGTGGAGTTGGTGTAGAACGGCTCGGCTCCCTTGCGGACTGCGTCGGAATTGGCGAACGCCATTTCCGGGTTTTTCTTGCGGTCCATTCTTGCCAAGCGGTAAGAACAGCCTTCGGCAGGCGTTGCTTCCAAGTTGTAGAGGTTTCCGGTTTCTTCCTGGAATTTCATCATGTGTTTGCGCATGAAGTCCATTGTCTTCAATGCAAACGCCTGTCCTTCGTCGGAGGCAATGTTTTTGCCAAACAGGTTCATCAACGCCTCGTTCATCCCCACTATTCCTATTGTTGAAAAGTGGTTTTTCCAATAGCTTCCGCTGGATTGTTTTATCGAACGCAAGTAGAACTTGGAGTACGGGTATAAGCCGTCTTCAGTGAACTGGTCTATTGTCTTGCGCTTGGCTTCCAGTGACTCTTTAGCCAACACCATTGCGGCCAAAAGTTTTTCGAAGAACTCGTCTTCGTTCTTGGAGCTAAAAGCAAGCCGCGGGAGGTTGAGCGTCACTACGCCTATGCTTCCGGTAAGCGGGTTTGCGCCAAATAGTCCGCCGCCACGCGAGTGGAGTTCGCGGTTGTCGATGCGCAAACGGCAGCACATTGAACGCGAGTCCTCGGGCTTCATGTCGCTGTTGACGTAGTTTGCAAAGTAAGGCACGCCGTACTTGGCCGTCAGTTCGAAAATGCTTTGTGAAACCGGCGACTCCCAGTCAAAGTCTTTAGTGATGTTATACGTAGGGATAGGGAAAGTGAACACGCGACCGTCTGCGTCGCCTTCCTCCATTACTTCTGCAAACGCGGTGTTGAACAAGTCCATTTCCGGCTGCAAGTCGCCGTAAGCGAAGTCCGCAGGCTTTCCGCCGACTACTGCTGGAGAGTTTGCAATAAACTTGGGCGGCGCCAAGTCAAGAGTGACGTTAGTGAACGGAGTTTGGAAACCAACGCGAGTAGGCACGGACATGTTGAAAATGAATTCCTGCATTGCCTGCTTTACCTGCGCGTAATCCAGTTTGTCAGCACGGATGAACGGCGCCAAGTACGTGTCAAAACTGCTGAACGCCTGCGCGCCTGCGCTCTCTCCCTGCAAGGTGTAAAAGAAGTTCACTGCCTGCCCCAATGCGCTGCGGAAGTGCTTTGGAGGCAACGATTTTACTTTACCTTCCACGTGGCCAAAACCCGTGTTCAGCAAGTCGAACAAATCCCAGCCCACGCAATACGCGCCCAGCGTGCACAAGTCGTGGATGTGCATTATTCCCTGACGGTGCGCGTCCGCAGCAGGTTGTGCATAAACCTTTTCCAGCCAATAGTTTGCAATAACCTTGGCCGAAACATAGTTGTTCAAGCCCTGCAAGGAATAACCCATGTTCGCGTTTTCGTTAACGCGCCAATCCGAACGCAGCAAGTATTCTTCGACAGTCCCCACATTACCCATTACAGTTGCAAGGTTACGCAAGTCCGACCTCTGCTTGCGGTAAAGAATGTACGCCTTGGCAGTTTTGAAGTGGCCGTTTTCAATCAAAACCTTTTCAACAACGTCCTGAACCTCTTCAACAGCAGGAATTTCACCAGGCTTGAACTGCTTTGAAATAACCGATTCAACTTGGGTGGCCAGCTGCTCTGCGCGCTCGCGATCCTTTCCTCCAACAGCCTCGGCTGCCTTGAAAACCGCGTTAACAATGCGACCCCGCTCGTAAGGAATCACACGGCCGTCACGCTTGCGAATCTTCCTCACTTCACGATCAGGAGTCAACGCATCCATTTTCAGGATGTGCACCTCTTTTTCCAACTCACTCATGTCCGCAGGAGGGTGGTAAGCCAATGCAAAACGCAAGAACGCAACCTTGTCCAACTTACGCAACCGTGCCAAAACCTTTTCGCCAATCTCGCCACTGGAAACCTCTTCCTTGCCGGCTGCGGCAAGCTCGGACTCGACTTCGTCAACAACCCGCTCAACTGCCTCCGAATCCAACCTCTTTTCACACGACTTGCTTACCGCCGCCCTAAGCTTATCCACACTAAAAGGCGTTTTCCGATTGTCACGACCAACAACAGTCAAATCTATTTCAAAACGCTCATAAGTAGTAAAACGACGCTTGCAAGAACCGCACTCGCGACGCCTCCGCTTCGAACTGGCTTCAGCCGAACCCCTACTATCCAAAACCTTGGTTTCCTCACTACTACAATACGGACACTTCATACACTAAACCACCCTCATACAACCTATAGTATTAACGGCAACCGACGAAACACCAGCCATTGTGTTTCTTCGGGTTTGGGATTATGCGGTAATAGTATAAATAGCTTGCGGCAAATTTAGGCAGTACGCAACCCTAACCTTTCTTTTTTGGAGTTAAAGCTTATAAAAGGATGATTAAGATTCGTTGGTTTTTTGCTTTTTTAAACCGGTCTTTAACCCGCGCAGGCGCTTTTTGAAGAACGGGCTCTTGCGGGCTACAAAAACCAGGCAAGCCGAAGCGGAAAGTACAAGAAGCACGACAAGAGCAGGCACGGGCCTTGGCTCGGCTTGAGTAACAAGGGAAGCTGCTGCAACCGTCCGCGGGAGGTACTCTGCAGAAGCTCCACGCACAGGAACAGCCGTGGTCGGAGGCGTTTGCAACTGCGTCGAACGCGGGACAACTCCTATTGTCAGCGCACTTTCAAGCGACGAAATTCTCTTTTTTAAAGCATACGCGATTTGCACGCGGGTTCCGGACTTGTTTTCAACAATCCACTCCAGCACAGGATCGTCTTCTAGCACAGTGGGTTGCAAGCCCAAGAAAACAAGTTCACTTGCACTTGCTGCAATGGATTTTGGCACGACTTGAATTATTCGCGCAAGCCCGTTCGGGGCAATGAATGAAAGAGTGACTAAAGTGCGGTCGATTGCCACGCCGGTTTCAGGGTTTGCCAGGCGATAGACTGCAAGCGAAGTCGTTACTTGAATAGATTGCGTCGACTGCGCCTGCATTGAACGCATCAAGGCAACCAATTCGTTCTTGACGCCTATCTGCCTAACCAAGCGCAGGGCTTGTTCAACGTCTTCCACTCTCGCATCAACGGTATTAAAAGTCACTTCACCCACTTGCGAAACTTGAATTTTGCTTGCTTCAAGCGAGGTAATGCCGAGTTCTGAAAGCTCTTTTGGAGAAAGAAGCGAAACAACTTCCTGCTTCAGACCAGGCGCAACCGAAACAAGCACGTCGGTCGGCAGCAGAACGCCTTGCGCAAATTGAGGCGCGACCTGTTCTTGAACCGGCTCGTCAGCAGTTTTTGCAGGCGTAGGCGCGACTCCACTGCTTGAACTACCGCCTCCGCCGCCTGAACCTCCGCCTCCTGAAGGATACGCGTATGAAGACGCGGCTGCAGAAGTGGCAAACGACGTGACACTGGAATTAACGCAGTTGCCGTGCAAGTCACACGAACGCACGACGTAATAATAAGAAACGGATGCGGAAAGTCCAGAGAGCGTAATCGATTGGTTAACAGAATACGAGGAGTTGGATGCGGTTGAAGATAATTCCGAAGCGTTGGTTCCGTAGAAAACAGTGACGCTAACAGGCTTGTCTGCAGTCAAGTAAATCACTGCTCCCGAAGACGAAGCCGTTGCTACCGCATTTGAGACAACCGGCGAAGAAAAGTTTAAACTGTAATCGCGGGTTGCAGAAGAATTGGAGTTCGAGGCAATCGAGTCGAATGCGATTGCGTACACGCCGTAATCCCCGTCATTTGAAAAAGTAATCGAACAATTGGCGGCCGCGCAAGTAACATTGAGGGTACCGTTGACGTATAATTCAATGCGGTCGACGCCGCCCTCGTCAGAGGCGACAAATGCAACTGTTTGCAGCGAATTATAGTAACCGCTTGCGTTTGCTTCCGTCAAGTAATCCAAGTAAGGCGCGGCGCCGTCGTAATAGAAGGTTATTTCCTGCGAATTGTTCTCGCTTCCTGCCGAGTCATTGGCGTAAACGAACAACGGATTCCACCCCTGAGTCGGAAGAATAGGGGCGTTGCCATGCAAGCTGGCGTTGGCTCCGTTCAAAGAATACCACGCGACGCCGCCTGCGTCCGAAACAGAGTAGTTGAGCCACACGCTCGAATTATGGACTGAGCCGTTCAACGGGCTTGAAACGCTTACTAAAAACTCGCTGTTATTAAAAAAGAAAAGTATTTCACCGCTGGAATTCACGTTGCCTGCCGAGTCGTTTGCATAGACCTCCAGCGAATTCCAGCCGTTCACAACCGACAACGCACTCGCGTTTCCACCCGAGTAATTCGCAACGCAATTCAAAACAAACCATGTTGCATTAAGCCGCTCGTCAAACGCTTGGAAAGACAACATTGGAACCGCCGAGTAATTGGAGGCGTTTGAAGGCGAAGAAACGATTAACGACGGAGCAACAGAGTCAACCGTAAAAGTAATGTTCGGACTAACGCCCAAATTGCCGGCCGAATCGTTTGCGTAAACAATCAAGTAATGAATTCCGTCGGAAGAAACGTTGAAAGACGAGTTTGAATTCAAAGAAACGTTGGCTCTCGAATCAACAGAGTACCACGCCTGAAAAACGTCCAGTACCTCGTACGTCGAGTAATTCAGTTCAATGCCGTTACGACTGGAAAACACGGAGCTATTCAACGGCAGCATTACTGAAACAATTGGCGCAACCGAGTCGTTATTGTCAACTGAAACTGCGTACCCTGCCGAATCAACTGCAACAAGTTTCCAAACGCGAATGCCGCTTGCCGAGCCGTTTTGCGCAGCGGAATTCGGAGAAGAAGAAGGAGTGAATTCCTGGCCGGCTGAAAAAGCCGCGCTTGCCAAACCAGCGACAGCCGGGTTCTGGTTTTCAACAGCCACCCTCTTTAGCGCGCCGTTGTTGACGTTATTCGAGCCAATGCTGCCTATTGCGTCGTTCACGTGCCAGACTACTACGCCCGATTCGGGAATGGACGAGTCGAAGTAACCCGTTGACGCCTGCCTGTTTTCAACAAGGAAATACTCTTGGTCTGGACCCAACACCGGAATTTTGAGCACTTTCGAAGAGTTTTGAAGCGAAGACAATGCGTTTAACACGAAGTCCTTGCTTGCGCCATAAGAAACAGTTTCGGGCATCACCCAGCCTAAAAGCACTTTTTGCCAGGCACTCAAAGCAGCTGGCTTGCTTCCGTAAGGCGAACCCGACCACGAACCGCGGTCCATCAAATCCCAGTCGTAAACCACGCTCCCGCCCGTTGCAGTGTTGTACAAGTCGGGAGCGCCCAATGCATGTGCATACTCATGCGCAGCAACTCCGAGAATCGATTGGCCGCCTGCTTCGGCTTCAGGAACGAAAATTGCACCCGTAATAATATTTCCGTCTGCTATTGGAGACGGACAAAACGCGTCTCCAGTTGTCCAACTGCTCGACCAAATCAGGCTTGAAGTTGCAGAAGACTCTTGGCCATAGCCCGCGTGAACCACCATTACCGTACAGTCCGAGGAAGTGTTGCAGGAAGAAAAGTCGATTAACGAGTCTGCTACTGCAACTGCGTCGAGCAGTAAATCACAGGGCCCGTAGTTCGGGCCTTGGCCGTAGTCTATTGAACCGCCGTAGTCATAACCATAGTAAGACATCGAGTGGCTCAAGTCAAGCCAGTTCGTAACCACGCCGGTTAACGCAAGCTGGCTCAACGAGTTCTCGTAAAAATAATTGCGTACGGAAGCGTTTCCGGCTCCGAACAAGAGGTTTTCAAAAAACGAAGGCGTACACTCACCGCCACAGTCGGATAGGCTGTGGTTGCGTTCGGAAGGAAACTGCACCAGCAGAGCGATTATGCGGCGCGTGCCTATTGCCGGAGCAAGCACGTTGGCAACAACAGGGCCGTCTTCAATGACTCCTGCACCATCAATTAATGGAGCGCCAAAGGCAAGCACGTCGTCAGGATGGAAGACAACCGGTTTATCGACTGCGTGCGCTAAGCCTGAAAAAACCAGTAAGGCGAGCAGCGCCGCCGACAGTAAAACAATTGCCTTGCCCAAACCCAAACTCCCTTGCAAGAAAACAGGCAAAACAGGTATTAATGGCCTTTGCCCAAGCGCCCGAATGCTTTTCTTAAATGACCGTTATTCGCCGCGGGGCTTTAAACGCCAGTACTTTTCTTTCGGCTCCCGTTTGAACCCTGCGTGGACATATGCAGCAGTGTGCATTCCGCGCAAACGCGTTTTCAGGGCAGCGGCTTCTATCCTCACTCTTTCAGCAGTTTCTTCGATTTGTGTAGCCGCTTTAAGCCCCTTTTGGGATGCGAGATTGATTCCCAACTCCTCTAAGTAGGCTACTATTAGCAATGCCTTTGCGTTATCTTTCAACGATGGCTCGGCTAAAAGTGCTTGCGTGCCGCGCAAGACACCGTTATCCACGTTAAGCACGCCTCGCATACGCATTGAATTCGAAAGCGCAAACAGGTTTGGCTGGTTATAGTAATGGTGCCGGGGGTTCAACGCACGCACCCTTTCCGGATTCGGGAACGCGCGCAAAAACGAGTTAACCGCAAAGGCGAGGGGAGTTTCGCCAACTTTTTCGGTAAACGCAGCCCAATGCTCTTTTTGGCCTCCCTGCACGTTTCCGATAATTACCCCCGGGCCTTCTGCGCCGTGCACTAATGTAAAATTAATCGCGGCAACGCATTTTTTATCCGGACCTGAGATAAGCATCGAATGCCGTAACGGAGATTCTCCGCCGTATCCTAACTGCACTTTGAAATTGGAGTCATTCAGTTTGGGGTTACGCAATAATTTTTGCAAAACCTCCGCAAAGTGCGGAAACGCTTCGCCCGCGTCAACCCGACTCGGGCACCGGAGGCGCTATAGCAAACGCGGTAAGTTGCGGCAAGCCTATTCTATTCAAGGCCGAACCAAGGCGGTTAACGTCCTTGCGCGTAGGCTCGACAGGCAAGAGATTTGGAATAGCCTCCTCGGTAAACCTCGATTGAACAGAATTTCTCGGACTTGCTTAGACGTCAGTCTTTCAGCGCTTCCCATAGAATTTCCTCTCTGGGGTTGACGCTCATTCCCTGGTCGTTTATTATTACGGGGTGCACGCGCGTGTCGTGGTTGGTGCCCCTCATTTTCTTTACGAAAATATAGCGGTGGGGTGGCATGAAGTTCAAAGCCAGCACGCCGTCAGTCAGAAAGTCTTCAACGCCAAAGCGGCTTGTCTCGCGCTTTCCTCCGAGCGTCTCGGCAGTAAGTATTGTAGTGCAGTTGAGCTTGCGCAACTCTTCAATGAGGACGTACATTGCGTAACGGATTTTAGGAACGTCGTCCAACCAGAAGGAAAACGCAGTGATGCTGTCTATCACTAGTCGCTTAGCGCCAATGTCCTTGGCTTTTTCGACAATGCGCTTGATTTGGTTTTCGGTGTCGCTCTTCATGTCGGCAGTCGGCTCGAACTTGTAAATCTTGAGCAGGTTGGCGCGCTCTAGAGGAAGCAGTTCCCATTTGAAGCGCTGCATGTTCCACCAAATGTTGTGCGGCCCTTCTTCCAAAGTAACGTAGACACTGGGCTCGCCGTACTGCTTGGCGCCAGCGTAGAGGTACTGGAGGCAGAAAATGCTTTTTCCGCAGCCGGGCCCGCCTGCAAGCAGTATGCTAGAGCCCTCTGGAAAGCCTCCTTCAAGCAACTCGTCCATTCCCGGAATTCCCGTCTTAACGCGAATCAAATCAAATACCGCCTCTTGCAAGCGTAGTAAGCGCGCGGCGCTTTAAAGCCCTTTTGGATATTGCCTTGAACGATATTTTTTAAAGCGACGGCCTCCTTAATTTCATCAACCCACAATACGGCGTTTTTAAGTAAAGGTAAGCACAGATGGACCCTCAGCAAATGGACTTGGCTTCTTTCGTCATCCAACCTACTTGGAAAGAGTTCTTAATAGAACTCGTAAACTCGAACCAAATGAACCCCTGGGAAGTCGACTTGATTGAAATCGCGAACACTTACCTCAAACGCGTGCGCGAACTCCGGTCAATGGACCTACGGATTCCGGCAAACGTAATCCTTGCTTCTGCACTGCTGCTGCGCTTCAAGGCCGACGCCCTTTCTTTGGAAGACGAGCCGGAACCAATTGAAGAAGCAATTGAAGAAACTCACTGCATCAATGAAGAAATTCCAGAACTCATAGTCCGCGCAAACCAACCCAGACGACGCAAACTGACTTTGGAAGAACTCATAAAAGCCGTTGACGACGTCATGCGCGAACAATCCAAGCCAATAATCAACCCGGCCGCACCCCGCGTGTTCACAATAGAACTTCAAAAAGAAGGCATGAACGAACTAATGCGCAAAGTATACTCGCACGCAATAGAATTGAAGGACGCGGAAAACGTGCTGTTGTTCTCGGAACTCATCAGTCGTTTCCATACAGGAACGCCTTGCCCTGGACCAGGCAACGGCCACGAACACGGCTTATGGTGCTATGGAATAGACAACGCAGTACGCCACTTGATGCCGTTGCTGCACTTGGTGCAGGAAAACAAGCTGCTGGCCTGGCAAGACAACCTGTTTGGCGAAATATTCATCCGCGTAATGGACGAAAACGCGTTGAAAGAACTCGAAAAACGCGCTGCGGAATCGGTTGAAGAAGACGCCAAAGAATACGCGGCCCTCCAAGAAAAACAAGCGACCCGCCGCCAACGAATGTCAGAACTACAAGCCAAACGCCAATCCAAAGACGCGGCAGCACAAATACTCTCGCAAGCCAACTGACGACAACCAATTATTTCTTCTTTTTCACGCGCCGAACCAACTCGCAATGTATAGCCTCGGCAAACAAGTCGACTACCTTTTCCGTGAAGGCATACCGCCAGTAATACAATAGCGCTTCAAGTTTCCCAAAAGCCTTTTGGGGACGGCGCAAAATGAAGAAGGCAAACCGACCTCCTCTGCTGTTGCCTTCCCGTATTGCTTCAACGTGTTCGCGCGTCAGCCGCGTAATCGCCAAACGTGTATAACCGGCTTGTCCCCGTCCGCGCGGGGTTCGGAGAGGTAGAGTATTCCGCGTTCGCGATCGAATGTTGCGCCGCCAAGTTCCCTAAATTCGTTGGCAGGCGTTTTAGCAAAAAGCCATTGGTCCAAGTCCAGCGACGCGTACGGCTGGGGCTGCCACGACTCCCATTCTCCGCTGGCAACGCGCGCCAAGTCATTGACGTCATAGAATAACAGCTGTCCGCGGAAACCGTCTGCCCACCAGCCGCGAGCACTAACCGAACTGCTACAGCCTGCGCCGTCTTCATAACACACTTGACCATCTGAAAAACCGTACCACGAACGGCTAGCTACCTTTATTCCAGCGAAAATCAAAGCGCTCTTGGTTCCCTTAGTCAGCCAAGCTGCGCCGGTCCACTTGTCGGCGTGCTGGTAGTTGTTAACTCCGTGCGCTGCCTCAGGATCGCTTACGATGTCAGGGTAGGCGAGAAGGACGGTGTTAGGTAGTGCTGAACGCGCTGCAGGCGGGTTGCCTTGCTGCCACGGGGCGAGTGCAACGAGTGACGGGCCTTGCGAGCCTTGTC
>MNVG01000056.1 GCA_001871495.1 Candidatus Micrarchaeota archaeon CG1_02_51_15 | reverse complement strand
TCGGCGCAAACGATGCATTGCAGAGCCCGAAAGCTCTGCGAATGAACCTAAAGGCTTGGGATTTCACGGCTCAAGAAAGCGTATTAAAAAACCATTTCTTTACCTGCAACCAAAGCACGGCTTAAACCCCTGCCGCCTTGCCTTTTTTTAAGGCAAGCCGTATTAAAACAATTCACGGAAACGCCGTGATAGTTCTTAACTGAATAAAAGAGTTGGTGGGAAGCTGAAATGACTGAAACCAGAACAATCGTGCCCGACACAGGCGCGTTGATAGATGGGCGTATTACGGAAATACTTGCCGAACATCCTAATGCAAGGGTAATGGTTGCCGAAAGCGCGGTTGCGGAACTCGAGTTTCAAGCCAATTCAGGCCGCGAAATCGGCTTTGCAGGCCTCGAGGAACTCAAGCGCCTAAGCGACTTGGCCAAACAAGGAAAAGTCGTTTTGGAGTTCGCAGGCGAACGCCCAAACTCTTTTGAAATAGAAAACGCGCGTTTTGGCGAAATCGACGCGAAAATACGGGGCTTGGCCAAAGAAAGCCGCGGAACCCTGGTTACAACCGACCAAGTACAGTACCGCGTTGCCCAAGCACAGGGAATAGACGTAATGTACCTCAAGCCGACAGAAACCGAAGCAAAACTGTCGCTTGAACGCTTTTTCACTCCCGACACGCTGAGCCTGCACTTGAAAGAAGGATGCATTGCCAGAGCCAAACGCGGAATGCCTGGCAACTGGCGGTTGGAACCAGCAGGCAAAGAGATAATTTCCAAAAAAATGCTTGGCGACCTCGCACGCGAGGTAGTAGAGTACTCCAAACGCACGCCCGACTGTTTCATAGAAATTGACAAGCGCGGCGCAACCGTGCTTCAACTCAGCGACTACCGCGTTACTTTCACACACCCGCCGTTCAGCGAAGCCCACGAAATAACAGTAGTGCGGCCGGTAAAGCGAATGCATTTGGACGAGTACGGCCTGCCCCAACAACTCCTCGAACGCTTTGCACAAAAAGCCGAAGGAATACTGATTTCAGGCCCGCCTGGAAGCGGCAAAAGCACGCTTGCAGCAGCACTCGCCGAATTTTACTCCGAACAAAACAGGGTAGTCAAAACCTTGGAACAGCCGCGCGACTTGCAAGTCGGAAAAGAAATCACGCAATACGCCCCGTTGGAAGGAAGCTTGGAAAACTCGGCGGACATCCTCTTGCTAGTACGGCCGGATTACACAATCTACGACGAAGTACGCAAGCCCAGTGACTTCAAGACCTTCGCGGATTTACGCATGGCTGGAGTCGGAATGGTAGGCGTAGTCCACGCGTCGAAACCCATTGACGCAGTACAACGGTTCATGGGAAAAGTCGACTTCGGAGTAATCCCGCAAGTAATCGACACCATAGTATTCGTCGACTCTGGCGTCGTATCCAAAGTATACGAACTATTGATGATGGTTAAAGTCCCCCACGGAATGCGGGAACAAGACCTTGCAAGACCATTAATTGAAGTCCGCGACTTTTACTCCCGCGAATGCGAGTTCGAAATCTACAAGTGGGGCGAAGAAACAGTAGTCCTCCCCCTTAAGGCAAACAAGCAAGCCAAACGAGAAAAAAACCGCGGCCACGACTTCGCCCAATCAACACTCGAAGACCGCCTCAAAAGAATGCTGCACTGCAACTTCGAACTCGAGCTCGACGACGGACGCGCGGTTTTGTACCTGCCGCAGCGTGAAATCGCGCGCGTAATAGGCCGCAAGGGAAAAGGCATCACCCAGTTGGAAAAACGGTTGGGCGTAAAGCTCGACGTGCGCGAAAAATAAACTAAATAATGCGAGAAACCGAAACGCCTTGAACCCTAAAACAACCAATCGCGTCGAATTCCAGAGCATGCGCTTCAAATGGCCTGACTACATTTACTCCCCGCGCGAAGACTCCTTCCTCCTAGCGCAAGCGGCGCGCAAACACGCATTCGGAACAGTTTTGGACATGGGTTGCGGAACCGGAATAATAGGCCTGAATGCAGCGCTGAACCCGAAGGTCAAAGAAATTGTTTTCGCAGACCGAAACCCTTTAGCGCTTGAAACTGCAGGGCAAAACGCAGTTGCAAACAAATTAGGCAAACCAACGCGGTTCGTGCGCACCAACTTGTTTGCCACGCTCAAGAACGTAAAATTCGACTGCATTTGCTTCAACCCGCCTTACTTGCCTGCTGAAGCCGACGACCACTCGCCATTAAGCCTGCGCATGGCCTGGGAAGGAGGAAAGACAGGCAGAAAGGTCTTGGACGCGTTTTTACGCGATTTCAAAAAACACTTGAAACAAAACGGAATCCTGTTGCTTTTGAACAGCTCGCTCTCATGCTCGAGAGGAGAAGGAAACGGAAACGAAGAAACCCTTACGAAACTCAAAAAACTCGGTTTAACCGCCAAAACAATTGCAAAGCAAGACTTTTTCTTCGAACACGTGGTAGTAATTCGTGCGAAAAAGAAGTGAAACCGAGTGCCAAAACAGCGCGTTGAAGAAATCCACTTGCTAGTGCACCCCTACTTTCCTTACTGCAAGAGGAGTGAAAACGATTGGATTGACTACCAGAAAGACGTTGACGCCCTAGCCGCCAAAAAAAAGCAGTGCTTGTTTTGATACACGACCGCTTTGCAACCCCGCCGCTAGGACGTTACGCGCAAAACGTCGAATCCAATTCGGTTCTTTCACGCAAGCTCGCAAGTTACGCGAGCGGAAAACTCGGAGACCGCCTAATTGAAGTAGAACAGCACTCGCAAGAACTCGGAAACGGCGTGAGTGAAACGCTTGCATCAAGATATTCAATGAATAAAGTGCGCGTAATAGGCTACGGCGAGTACGCCAACCAATGCGTTGCTTCGGCATTACAGAAAGTTGCCTTCGACTTGACCGAACGAGGAGTGCACGTCAAAAAAGCAAAAGTGCGCCTCGAGCGATCAATAGGATTTTACCGCCTGTGCGGCAACCAGTCTTTCGGAGTGCCCGTGGTTTTCGACAAGGAAAAACTGCAGGGGTACCGCAACAAAAGCTCGGCTGGAATTGAAGACGCGCAGACCGAAGCGGTTCTCAAAGAATTGAGTCTGTTTAAAAAACGCAGGAAACGCGAGGCCGGCGTTTGAAGGTTAAAGCAAGCAACGCGCAAAACGGTGAATCAAAATGCCTTTGGAAGTACACAAAATAGACGTGCTGGTGCACCCTTTCTTCTCGTCTCACCACGCCCCAAAAGAAATTGTAGACGAACTACTGTCCAAATGGAAACAACGAGTGGACCGCGTTGCGAACGACAACCGCCGCGTAATGGTGCTGGTCAAGACGCCAAATTTGGAAAACGGAATGTACCGCGTAATGCTTAGAATGGACGAAGGCGACCACGGCGCACGACGAACTCGTCAAGTATGCAACGCAAAAACTTGGGAGCCGGCTTCTGGTGTTCAAGCAAAACGACAAAAACGTCGGAATGGGGATAGGCGGGAAACTGGCGGAAAAATATTCTTTGGGTAAAGTCAGCGTAATAGGCTATGGCGAGTTTGCCAACCAGTGCGTTGCAACGGCGTTGTACCACGTGGCCCGCGACTTGACTGAAAAAGGAGTGCGCGTCAAAAAGGCAGGCGTACGCTTGGACCGTTCGATAGGATTCCACCAGCGGTTGAACGTCGGAGAGTATAACGCCGGAAATCCGGTCGGTTTCGATAAAGCCATGCTTGAAAGATACCGCGAACAACGTTTGGACGGCGAAGAACTTGCGCAAACTAAGGCCGTGATCGAAGAACTCAAAAAACACAAGTGCAAACGAAAACAACTGTTAGGCGTTTGAAAAACCGCTTGGGTAATACGATAATAAAAACGACGACCTATAACGTAGCATGGCTTCTTTGAATGCCGGGCCGGAGTATTACGCTGCCGAAGGCCGTTACAGCAACGCCAAGACCTACGAAGAAAAAATGGCGGCACTCGAGGAAATGCTACGCCATTGCCCGAAGCACAAGGGCTCGCAAGGCATACTCTCGGAAATCCGGGATAAGATGGTACGCTTACGCAAGGAACGCAACCGCGAGGAAGTCCGCAAGAAAGCCTCGCGTGCAAGCGCAACCAAGGAATTCATTCGAAAACAAGGCGGCGCGCAAATCGCGTTACTGGGTTTTGTCAACTCGGGAAAAACCGCGTTGTTCAACGCCTTAACCGGAAAACACTGTGCATCCACCCACTCTCCTTTCGAAACCGCGGTTCCCGAACCGGGAATGATGGAATACGAGCACACTCAAGTCCAAATAATAGACACGCCTAGTTTTACGGATGCGACGCATGGAAGGCTGTTTGCAATCGCGCGCAACGCCGAACTCGCCATAGTCGTGCTGTCTCCTGAAAACGCGGAAGAAGAACGCACTTTCTTCGAATCGATGAAAAACGTTTACTTGAAAGAACGCAGGGTATTGTTCCTTGAACGGGAAAGAGACTACGACGTCCGCAACGCCGCTTCGGCAAACGAGTTAAAAAAAAGGATTTACGGCGCGCTGGACGTAATCCGCGTGTTCACTAAAGCGCCCCGCGCAAAGCCGGATTACACCAAGCCGGTTGTGCTCCCCCAAGGCGGAGTCGTTGCAGACGTTGCAGAACGGATTCACAAGGAATTCGCCAAAGGCCTGAAATACGCCCGCGTGTGGGGCTCCACCAAGTTCGCAGGTCAGCAAGTAGGCACAGACTATAAACTCAAAGACGGCGACGTAGTCGAACTGCACTTGAAGTGAAAACATGGCGAAACGCGAGTCGGAAAAACGAGTTTTTTCAAAAGCGCTTGAAAAAAGCAACGGCCGCGCAATCGTATTAGTGCACCCCTATTACTCAAGAATGCCCGGCCAGGAAAAATATCTTGAAACACTACGCTCCGTAGTTTCAAACGCAAGACTTCCGATAATAGTTCTGGAAGCAGAAGACAGAACGCACTTGACCAAAAGCGCGTTAAGCAGCTTGACTCGCCAGCCTCTCTTGTTTATTTCAACCCAACCCGAAAGTTCCACTCCTCTACTCAAATTAAGGACGCGTTGGCGCTTACTCAAAGCCAAGGGCTTGAAACACGCCGCAGTAAGCCGCGCAGACCCTTGGGAAGCCGCATTATTTGACTTGAAATCGACCGGGTTAAAGCATGCTATAATGGGGGGCCAGTTATTGAACGAACTGGAAGTCAACAGAGTTTTAACAACCAGCAAAGAATTAGACGACCAACAAACGTTTACTGCACGATCATTTTTGGAAAAACTCAGAACCGGACAAGGACGCCTGCCTGCAACGGGTTGCGTAAGCACTGCACTCAAAAATTTTGTTAAACACGGCTTGAAAGTCAGCCTTATGCCTAATGCGTGCTGGCCGATTAAATTCACTACGCTAAACAGGGGAGTAAAAAATGAGAAGAGAACAGCAATTTGAAAACCTGCGTTTGCTCGACACGCAAAGCGAACGCCACTGGAACGATTTGACTAAAGCGGTTTCATCCGCAGTAAATAAGGCAGTCGTGCTGGTCCACCCTTTTTTCGACGACAGACGAGCGCAGCCCGACGAGTACGGCGATGCACTCAAGCGGCTCGGCGGAAAAATACGGGTTCCGTTGATAGTGTTTGAAGCCAAAGCCAACGTGCGCGAGACCCGACAAGCTCCGCAGGATGGGTTACGCCGATTTTTTCATTATACCTACGCTCAAAAACCAGTTGACACCCGAAGAAGGATGGCCACGAGTGTTGAACCGGCTTGGGGAAACCGGTTTGAAGAAAGCGGTTGTAGGCGGCAAGTATGCTACGGAGGTGCGTATGCCAAGGTCAAGGGATCCGGTTTCTCATCTTGTTTCTCCTCTTGAATTACGAGAATTGCTTGATAGGCAACGTAAAGGAAGTTTCGTAATAGGAACTTGTGTTGGCGCAACAATGGAGCAATTGGTTAAACACGGCATAAAAATAGGGCTTAATGCAGGTATTATTTATCCAATGCGAACCCAACGCAAACAGACTGCCCGCATTTTAGCGTCATTGGAACAGCGCCAACGCGAAGAAGGCGATTAGCGCGAGGATTGCCGCGGCGGCCGCAATGGCGTGTATTTGGTTGGTTTGTTCGAAAGACAGTCCCAGCATTTTTCCAGCGTCACTCCCTTTTTCTTGTTTTTCTTACCATAATTTCTTTCCTTGCGCCTCGGCTTGTTGGCCGGCTTGGTCGAAGTCCTTCTTTTTTCCCTTCAGGTAAATGAAGGCCGCAACGCCTATTACGAGTAGTATGAGTGCGGGCGCAAGCCAGTCCTGTTTCTCTTCGGCAGTAACTGCTTGCGCGCTTTTCTCGCGGCTTTCGAGGCACTTGTCGTACTTCTTGCGCGCAGCGTCCACCTTCGGGCTTATTTCGGCCAGTTGCTGCACTATCCGAGCGTAGGGCTCGGAGTTAGTAAAGTCTGCAGACCGCGGGTCTTTCACTTGCTTCCAAGAAGTTGCAATCGCAACAGTGTCCACGTCACAGGACTCGTACTGCGTGCTGCGCGTGGAAGTAATTGCTTCAACGTAAGGCAACAACCGCGCGTAGTCCTGCACTGCGTTAGTCGAGTTGTCCACGAAGTTCTTGCGGTCTATGAAGCTCTGCACGCTGTCGTTAACGCCTGTTGCTTCACGGGCGAATATTTGGGTAAAGCGTTTTCCGCTTTCGTTAAAGCGCACGAGTTCGGAGTACCGGTCTTGCCCTGTAGACCCAGAGTCGGCGAAAGTCAGCAGGTTGAGTTGCAAAATTATTTGCGAAGCCGCTTGGCCGTGCGCAGCTGCAGCGGCTTGCGAGAGTTCAAGCAGCTCGTCTTCGTAAGCGTCCACTTTCTGGAGGAAGACGGAAATGCGTTTGAAAGAAGCGTTGAATGCAAGCACCAGCGAGTTCTGGGTTTTTTGGTTGACGTCCGACTGGGCGTAATTCAACTCGGCGTCAACGCCGCTTGCAATAGAGTCGTCCAACGAATCCCAGTAGTCCCGCGCGCCGTCGAGTGCGGTAATCGCGCGCTCAAAGTCCAATTCGGTGAAATTACGTTCGACTGCAGACGAGATGGCGTGAATGCTTGCGGGGTTGGCAGAGTTGTCTAGTGAGTCGAGTTTGTTCCTGAAGTTGTCTGCAAGCAACCGCAAACGCGCGAACGAAACCGAGTTAGAAGAGGCAAATGACGACAATTCCGATGCCCTAAAGTCCAGAGAATGCAGTTGCCTTAAGAGCTCGCGTTCGGAAACTAGGCCGCCTGACTGCGCTTCGACTACAACCACCAAGTTCTTGGTGGACGGATAGTTTTCGGGATGGAAGTAAACCATCCAGTACGCATTGTCTTTCACAGAGTACTTTCCGGTTATTGAAGCCGCCTCGCCTTTTTTTAAATAAGGCTGGGCAGTGCTTAAGGCAGTCTCGCTGGATACCTCTGCAGCTGCAAAAGAGGCGACGCAAAGCAGTGCAACCACAAGGAAAGCGGTTTTAATTGAGTTCATCCCAAGCCATTATTAGGTGCTTGACTTGTTTAAAAAAGATGGTAAGAGGCAAAAGAAGGTAAACGCACGCGTAATCCTCGTCGAACCGGAATACCAAATCAATTTGGGAATGGTTGCACGCGCAATGAAGAACTTCGGGTGCGACGACCTTGTCCTAGTAAAGCCCAAGTGCAAAATCGGTTTTACAGCCAAAATGTTCGCCAAGCACGCTGAAGACTTGCTTGAAAACCGCCGCGAATACCCTTCGCTGCAAGAGGCAGCCAAAGGCTGTGGAATAGTCGTGGGAACAACTGCACGCGTCACCCGCTTTTCAGACAGGCTCAAGAACTGCGTTTCGTCCACGCGGCTTACCCAAACAGTGAACGGACGAGGCAAGGCCGCATTAGTTTTCGGCAGCGAGTCAAACGGCTTGAAGGAAGACGACGCGCTTGCTTGCGACGTTACTGCATACATTCCGTCGTTTCCCGAACAACCCGTGCTAAACCTGTCGCACGCGGTTGCAGTAACGCTGTACGAACTGTCGTCGAAACAAGCGCCCGAAATCTTCTTCGAAACCGCGGCTTCAAGCAAACTAAAACGGTTGGAACAAATGTTTGCCCAAGCCCTTGCAGACGCCAACGCCTTGCCCGGCGGAAAAAAAGTGCTAGACGAACGCAAGGTGTCCACCGCATTCAGGCAAGCGCTCCAAAGAAGCAACTTAGCCGACTCGGAAGCACAATCGCTTTTCGCAGGGCTCTCGAGAATAAGCGCAGTATGCAAAGCGCCTGCGCGCAAGCCGGTTACTGCTTTACTACCTGCAAGTCGTAGTTCTTTGCGCTCAAGTCGTCAGTCCAATTGAGGATGAACGGCACGGAACGCGGTTCGTTTATTCCTGCTGCAATCGGCTTTGAAGTGCAGACCGTCTTGAAGTACTTGGTGGGAACGCCGTCTGCAATCAGGGTTATTGACGTGCAGCCGAACTCGTCTTCCTTGCCGGGGTTGGTGAAATTGCATTTGCCTCGGATTTCGAAAACGCCGTTGACTTCACGCGGCGCGATTCCGGCTGCTTCGAACAAGTTCGGTTTCTTCAAGTAAGCAGCGTCGGCAGAACAACTCGTCTTGCCGCCCGAACCGCCTAATAACACGAAGTATGCAAGCACGCCTATTACGGCAAGCAAGACTATCACTTGAACGCCGCGGTTGGACAACGCGCCGTCCTTGCCGCCTTTGCCTGCGCCGGCAATAGACGAGCCGACTTCGCCAACTGTCTTTCCGCCCAGTTCAAGCCAGCCTGCAGGGCTCTTCATTTTTTCAAGCGTCTCGGAAGTCGCTTCGTTCCATCCTTTAGGCCTGCCTGGAATCGCTTCGGCACCCAGTGGAAAACCCAGTGAAGCGTCAACGTCAAGCCTGAAAGTGTCGTTGGCAACGTTGACCCAAACTCGAAAAAACGGGACGTAAAACTTGTTTACTGCCGAAATGGTTACGGCATCCTTCTGCGCACCCACTTGCGAAGCGACTTTGGCTTGCGCAGTTGGTTTGGCTTCCTGCATGGAAACCGCGCTTGCTTCCACTTCGGCTTCAAGGTTTTCCGCAGTGCTGCGCGTCTTCTTCAACGGCCGGTCCAAAAGCATGGGAACGAATTCGCTCAAATCGCCTGAAAACGCGTTCAGTGCAGCCTTGCCCGACGGGCTCTGTTCGCCTGCTGAAATGTCGAAACTAAAGACGTAAAACGGAACGTACACCAATTTGATGTCGGAAACGTCGTACTTCTTCCAACCCTTGGAAGTAACGACTCGCTGTACTACGCCCAAAGCCGCTTCAGGCGTCAACACCAGCCCGAAAGTAGTTGCATCCAACAGCATTTTGTTCTCCATCTCGCCGCAATCGAAAACGGCCAAGCAACAAAAGGCCGAAAACCGTTTTAAGCCTTGCCCCGCCCAAGAAAGTCATGCCGCAAGTACGCCAAGCCATAATAGCAGCAGGAGGCAAGGGATTCAGGCTAGGTTCTCTAGCAAACACTTACGGAAACAAAAGCCTAGTAAAAATACAAGGCAAGACCATCCTCGAATTTACAGTCGAAGCCCTCCTCAAAGCAGGCGTAACCGAAGCAATTGTTTCAATAGACAACGAAGAAAACTACGAAAAAGCCTGCAAAGCATTCAAAGGAAAACGAAGAGTCAAAGTAGTCCAAGACCAAGGAACCGGAAACACAGCACAACTACCGCTCGCCTTCGACTACCTGCTTAAAGAAAAGTTCTGGTTCATATACGGCAACACCCCTCCTCTGGTTTCGCACTTGAAGGCAATGAACGCAGCATTCAACAAAGCCGACGCAATAGTCTCCTACTTCCCGTTCTCAACTTCACGCTACCCCCTGATCGCCGAGTTGGACGGCAACCAGGCAAAAAACTTGAAGTACTCAGGAGACTCGCTCTCTAAAGAAGCATTCGTAGAACCGCCGTTCCTACTACGGAACGACATCCTGCCATTCATACAAAAACACGAAGAATGGTACAAAATCCTGCCTGCCTACTGCCAAGAAGGCAACAAAATAATCGGCGTGCCCTCACTCATGCCCCCCAACGTCCACTACCCGCACGAAATAAGCCTTTTGCTCTCCCACCTACTCAAATACGCCGGAACCGACTACCGCCTCAACGAATTATAAGCACCCGCGCGTAACCTTGGTTCATGACTTGGCTGAAGCGGCCCCCGGACAGGTATTTTGAGGACGCGAACAAGGCACTCCTACACTTAAGGAGTACCGCCATTGCCGCAGGCAGGGAACCGCCTTTCAAAACAGGGCCTTACCTCGTGTTCCAACACGGGCTTTCGCTAGAAAGACGGAAGGCGTTCAAGGCGCTCAAAAAGTTTCACGAAGGCAAAACCCCTTCAATCGAAGATTTTGAAAGCTACTTGTCCAG
>MNVG01000054.1 GCA_001871495.1 Candidatus Micrarchaeota archaeon CG1_02_51_15 | reverse complement strand
CCGTGAAATGGTTTTCAGGTGTGCGGTCACTTGGCGTTCGCCGAAGAATTCTTTTCGTTCGGCTGCGGCTTTGCATTCGCCGGTTATGCGCTTGCATTCCTGGACGAGGCGCTGCATTGTTTCACTTCTTGCGGTGCTTGGTTTGCTTCCATTCGTTCCACGAGAAGTACAGCAAGTAGACCGTGGTGCCGATTACTAGGCCTAGCAGTACCCAGACTGATTGGGTGGGAATGATTATTCCGGCTATGAATACCGCTATTCCGGTTGCTTTGAAGAGTTTTGCTCCGATTGCGTGCGTCTTGTCCCAGACGAGGTCGCTTGAGAGCGTCCAGGGCGTCCTGATTCCTATGAAGTAGTTGCGCTTGGCTTTCGAGAACATCAAGCCTATTAGGTAGAACAGTATTCCCAATGCGGGAACTAAGAGTTGGCTGAAGTTGAAGGGAATGCCGAGGTTATACGCTATAAACAGGGCTTGGAGGTAGATGAAGAATGCTGCAAAGCCTGTTTTGAATACGAACCACTCGTTCTCGAATTTGCCTATGTTCTTGTACAGCGGGTCTTTGGGAATAACGTATTCGGTTATTGCTGCAAAGGCGACGAGTATTGCCGGAAAGAGGAATACGATTTCCTTGCCTGAGTAGCCGTTGGCTGCACCTGAAGCGTTCCAGTGGGATGCGACAGTTGGCGGCAGCTCGTGGTAGCCCCAAGTTGCAAGCAGGATTGAAGCGATTACCACTAAACCGTAGAAAATCGTTTTTGTTTTCATGAATTGAAATAAGAAGAACTTGAATAAAAAGGGTGTTGAAAGGGCTCTTGCGAGCCCCTTCAAGCATTATTAGGCTTTAGTACCTGTCGCGTCCGCCACCGTGTGACGGGCGGGGTTTGCGGTGCTTCGAGAAGCACTCGTCGCAATACACCGGACGACCTTCGGTCGGCTGGAAGGGAACTTCACATTCCTTTCCGCAGTCCGAACAAGTCGTCTTGTACATCTGCCTGGGTCCCATACTTTGGCGCGGTCCGCCGAACATAGTCTTCACCTTCTTTTATACGCTAACGCCGTCGCATTACTTAAGAAAAAGAAAGAATCTCCTCGCTCTTGTTTTCAAGCTCGTTTCTACTCTTCTTTACGCCGCGTTCCAGCGTTACTGAACCAATTAATGCCGAAATGCAATTAAAAGGCTTCGCGTAAGGCGGCTTTTTCGGCCGGCTGAAATCCTTTTTATATTGAGTCCGCGTTAGTTTAATCGTTCGCAAGGAGGCGTGGCTTGGATGAAGAAAAAAGAAAAAACCGTAAAGTTTTCTAAAACCGCGAAGTGTTCTAATTGTCCGCAGTGGCTCTTGGTTGCGGCGCTGGTAGTGGCAATAGCGGGCGCGTGGCTTTTGCTGGGCGTGGTTTTCGGCAGCGGTTCGGCGGCCGATTCTTCAGGTCTGACTTACCTTGCCCGCGGAAGCGCTTCTTACCAGTCCGGCCAAGCCGTTCCAAAAATGCTTTACTCTTCTCCGCAAGCCTGTCAGACGGTAAATGAGGGTCGCATTATTTCGCTGGCTTATGGTTCTTGTGCCCGCGTCGTCCAAGAATCGGGGTCTTTCCAGGTCTCCTTAACCTCGGTAAACTATACGCAGGGTTCGGATCGGCCGTTGATTTCGCTCTTGTTGACGAAGTCGTTATGGGCTGTTAACCTGCAGTTGGAAGCTGACAACTCGAACGGACGCGTTTACTACAATCCGGACAACGGCGTCTTCGTAGCCGTTGAATCCGCAAATCCCGCCACCCAGACGAGCCCTGCGGCAATAAGGCTGCGGGTCTGAGCCTGGCCTTATTTCAAGAGTAGTGTCAGTCCCTACCTGTCGGGTTTATAACTTTTAACTGCCTCGTTTTTGTTCATGTGTTACGCGATTCCTGGCAGGGTTGTTGGGGTTGTTGAAGGGGTTGCGGAAATCGATTACTTCGGCGAGCGCAAGCGCGCCTTAACCGACTCTGCGCAGGTTGCTGTTGGAGACTTTGTTTACGCCCAAGCCGGGCTAGTGGTCAAGAAGATAAGCGAGGCCGAAGCCAATGCCGTCCAAGGTTACTGGGAAAAGGCATTGCCTGAACTGCGGGAAAAGGACCGTGAGTTATCTTCGCGTTCTGTCGGCGTGAACAATTGGCTTGAAGGAGTGGTTAACCGCGCTTTTGCAGGCGCACCTCCTTCAGCCGCCGAGGTTGAAGGACTTTTGCGCCTGGATTCGCCTTCTGATTTGAGTTCGTTGTATTCCGCTTCCAACGAGTTACGGCGCTTGAAGTTAAACAACTCGTGTTGCGTGCACGCCATAATCGAGTTTTCCAACAATTGCGTCAACGACTGTGCTTACTGCGGTATCCGCCGTTCGAACGCCGGAATGTCCCGTTACAAGATGTCCGTTTCCGAAGTGGTTTCCGCGGCCGATTACGCCTGCAACAAGCTGGGCTTCAAGTCCCTGGTTTTACAAGCCGGCGAAGGGGCTTATTCCGTTGCCGAACTGGTTGAAACCGTTGAAAACGTAAAGAAGGCTTGCGGAACAGTTGTGTTCATTTCAGTGGGCGAACTTGCTTCCGAGGACTACGCTGCGTTGTGGGAAGTAGGGGCGCGCGGAGTGTTAATCCGTTTTGAAACCTCGGACCCTACATTATATGCAGAACTGCATTCGGGTCAGGAGCTCGGCGACCGGTTGGAGTGCATCCGCGACTGTCGAAGGCAGGGTTATTTGATTGCTTCCGGCGGTTTGCTGGGCCTGCCAGGCCAGTCGTTGGCGAGCATTGCGCGCGACATTCTCCTTGCTAAGGAGCTTGGAACTGAAATGTTTTCTTTCGGCCCGTTCATTCCGCATCCGGGTACTCCGTTGGCTTCCTGCGCAAAACCTTCTTTGAATTCCGTTTTGAAGGTGCTTGCCGCAAGCCGTTTGGTCGAGCTTGAATCCAAGATTCTGGTTACTACTGCATTGGAAAAAATTGCCCCTGACGGGAGGCGGCGGGGTTTCATGTCCGGGGCCAATTCGTTCATGATTAGCGCGACTCCCTCGGATTATCTGAGCAAGTACGATTTGTATCCCGGCAAGTCGTTGCGCGATGAAGTGGTTGCGGAAGTAAGGGCTGTGCAGGAGTTCCTTAAGGGAATCGGACGCGCACCCACCGACTTTGGGGTATGAAATTGATCATTGACGAAAAGCAAATTGAGTCCGTTCTTTCCGAGGCCGCTCCTTCTACTGCCGAGGTTTCGGCGATTATTTCCAAGGCGCGTGAGAAGAAAGGATTGGAATTGGATGAAGCGGTCGCGTTGCTTGATGGCGCTGACGATTCAACGCTTTTTTCAGCTGCCGCTGCAGTCAAGAAAGAAATCTACGGTAAAAGGTTGGTGTTGTTCGCCCCGTTGTACTTGAGCAGTTACTGCGTCAACGACTGTGCTTACTGCGGCTTTCACGCCTCCAATCCTTCCCCGCGGAAGAAACTGTCGCACGACGAGATAGTCGCGCAGGTTCGCGTTTTAGAGTCTATGGGTCACAAGCGGCTTTTGCTCGAGGCAGGCGAACACCCTGATAACTCAATCGATTATGTTACGGAGGCAATGAAAACGATTTACTCCACCAAAGGGCCGAAAGGCCAGTCGATCCGCAGGCTTAATGTCAACATTGCCGCTACCACTAAGGAGAATTACGCGCGTTTGAAGGAAGCCGGAATCGGCACGTACCAGTTGTTCCAGGAAACCTACCACCGCGCGACTTACGGAAAGCTTCATTGCGGCCCAAAGGCGGACTACGAACGCCAGCTTACCGCGTTAGACCGCGCGTTCGAAGCGGGAATCGAGGACGTGGGAATCGGCGCGTTATTCGGTTTGTACGACTGGCGTTTTGAAGTCCTTGCGTTGATTCAACACGCGCAATACTTGGAGCAGAAGCACGGCGTGGGGCCTCACACTATTTCAGTCCCGCGGTTCAGGCCCGCTCCTTCAGTGGGCTTGCAACCGACTGCTTTTTCGGACTCGGATTTTTTGCGCGCCATTGCCGTCTTGCGGCTTTCCGTTCCGTACACGGGAATGATTTTGTCCACCCGCGAATCCCCTTCTTTGCGGAGCAAGGCGTTTGAACTCGGAATTTCCCAAGCTAGTGCAGCGTCGGTTACCGAACCGGGCGGGTATGGGAAAGCAGCTACTTCTACTGCACAATTCGAAACGGCAGACCATCGTTCGCTTGACGAAGTGGTTCTCGCGCTTTGCAGTCGGGGGTTGTTGCCCAGTTTTTGCACGGCGTGCTACCGCAGCAACCGCACGGGCTGTGACTTTATGGAACTCGCCAAAAAAGGGGCTATTCAAGACTTGTGCACGCCCAACGCGGCACTGACTTTCAAAGAATACTTGCTCGACCACGCGAGTATTGAAACGCGGACGCAAGGCGAAGCGTTACTGGAAAAAGCCGTACGAAAAGTGCAGGGTAAGACCGGTGAAGAGCTTTGCAGGCGCTTGAAACGCTTGGAAGAAGGCGAGCGCGACTTGTTTTTCTAAGCAATAAACGAATAAACCACGCAAGCCAATCCGGCAATCCAGCAGTAGTAAGCAAACCATTGTAGTTTTGCTTCTTTTACGAGTTTAAGCAAGATGCTTATTGAAAGCCAGCCCGCAATTGCCGCGACCGCTATTCCCGCGAGGGTTGAGGTTGGTTCGAGTTGGAGTAGGTTGGCTTTCCGTGCTTCGAACGCTGCCGCGCCGATTGTAATTGGTATTGCAAGGAGGAATGAGAACCTCGCCGCTTTTTCCCTGTCGACTCCCGCAAGCATTGCCGCTGCGATTGTAGAGCCGCTTCTTGAAATCCCGGGCGCAATTGCGGCCGCTTGTGCAAAACCTATTATTGCCGCTTGCCTGCGCCCCACTTCTTTTACTCCCGTCTTCTTTGACGCGGCGTACAGCAGCATTGCGGTGATGATTAACGCTGTTCCTATTGCCGCAAAGTTCGAAAACAGGGATTCGAACAAGTCGTTGAAAAGCACGCCGGCAACTGCGGCGGGAATCGTTGCAATAACCAGTAACGCAACTGTGTTGCCTTGAGGGCTTTTGAAGTCAAGCTTCAGCGCTGCACGCGTCATTTCAAGCAATTCTTTTTGGAAGAAAACGGTTACTGCAAGAATTGTTCCCGTGTGAAGTGCGACATCGAATGCCGGCGAAGCCGTTATTCCAAGCAGTTGGTGAGTTATTGCCAAATGGACCGAGCTGGATATAGGCAGCCATTCGGTTATTCCCTGCACTGCGCCCAGAATCAGGGCGTGAAGCAACTCCACTTGTAATTACCTTACTCTGGGATTATCGGCGGGCGTTCGTCGGTTGCAAGCATCATGTACGCCCCGAATTTTGCGTAGTATTGCAGTGCTTTAGTAACCCATTCTATTGCAAAGCGCTTTCCAAGAACGAGTATGGAAAGAATGTTGACGAACCAAACTATTGCCGCAATCAAGTGAAGCACGTACGCCACTATTATCAACGGAATCCAGTATACCAGCCTTAATAGCAGTTCTATTCGCGACGCTTTTTCTTCGGAAGTTACTTCCATTTTTACAGTCTTCATTTATTTCACCTTTTTTCCCGTTTTAAACGGGTTTTCAAACCATTCCGAGTTCGCGCATTAGCTTTGTTACTGCGAGTTCCATTTGGTCGTCTGCAGAACCGGGTTCGAACGAAATAGTTGCTACAACCTCCGCTCCTCGGTTTGTGCACTGCTGTGAGAGTTCTTCAAGGAATTGGCTGCAGTCGCCCGAGCCTACTACGAATGCAATTGCCTTCTTTTCTTTAAGGTCCAGTTGGCTTGTCATCGCCTGCGTGTGGGGTGAAATGAAGCGCTTGATTTCCTTGTCTTCTTTGACTTCTTGCACGTTTGAACCTATTATTGCCAGCGAGGTTTCGGTCAACGCGATTTTCGCTTGCGTGGGCACTTCGACTTTCACTTCCTTTCCGAGGCCCAGAAAACCCGTTTTTTTGGGCATAATAGGGAACGAAACCACGCTTATCTTGCGTGAAAACGCCCAAACCGCTTTGGGTTCGAATCCTTTTTCGTGCAAGTAAACTGCTACAGCTGCCTTTTCCAAAATAGTTTCACCACGCATACTCAGAGCGTTTCCAAGTTTAAAAAAATAGTTGCGCAAGTTACCTAAGCAACCACGGCGGAAGCATTCCCAGGTGCTTCAACCAGTAAACCAAGGCAATTGCGGCAACCAACAAGACCATTCCAAGCGTCAGAAGCAGTATCTTGAGCGTGTCTTTCTTCCAGTCGAAGTCGTTTCTCTTCCATTTTTCCCGGTTCAACACTCCGAGGGTTGCAAAAACAATGCCTATTGCGAACACCAAGTAGTTTTCCAACGGCAGTCCGACTGCCACGCAAGTGAGGCCTATTATGAACCACGCGCGGTAATCGGTTTCCTGCTTCTTGTTCTTGCAAACGAACAGATAAACAAATAGAACTACGAGAAAAACGGCTATCGCCAATAGAATCCATGGCAACACGTCCGACAAAACCTAATAACCTCCTCCAAAAAACTACGCGTCAAGTGCTTTAAAACATTTGGAAAAACGTCGGTCGGACTTTCCCGCGTTCTTCCCACTTTAATAAACCAGGCAAAAGCCTTCAGGCTGCGTTCAAACTCTTTGCGAACGAAATGATTTTATCGTGTTTCCTGCGTTCTTGGGGCGAAAGCGAATTCAATAAATGCAATCTGTTCACGCCGAGGTCTATTGCTTTTTTACCAAGCATTTCGTCGGCAGCGTCAAGTGCGTGGTGAATGACTTTCTTTCGCCGCAACGGAGTAAGGTGGTGGCCGTAAGCTTTCATCAGTGCGACTGCAGACTCGGACCTTTTTGCAATAACTCCCTTGATTATCCGAGGTAGAAAACGGTTTACGTCAGACGGCGTGCCTTTTCTGAGCAAGTCGTGGGCAGCGCTGGACTGTCCTGCAAACGCCCGCTCGAGTTGTTTCTGGTTTATTCTGGGCTTTGGTTGCTCGCGGGACGAACGACTGAATCCTAACAACTCCCTAACTCCCATTATTGCCTATCCCCTCAAATTTGTTCTTTTCCTAATGACTCCCTTTTCCGAAAGCCACTTTACTACCTTGCTTGGGGTAGTGAACTTTATTGCGCCTGCACGCGTGACGTGAAAATGAGAGTGGCCTTGCGCAAGACGCAAGTGGGATTCAAACAGTTTACGCCCCAAGATTTCTAGTGCCTTGCCGTACTCGGGTTGGTTGCGTTTTATGCCTTGTTCCGTCCAAAGCCGGCCTTTTCCCAAGCCAACACTAAAGTCCAGTGGTATTCCCGTTGCAGGGCCTCCGATGGGCGGCATTAATGGAAGGGGGTTAGGTCGCTCGAATTTCTTGGAAGTAATCCGGCCCGCAAGCGCCTTGCGCGCTTTCAGCACCATCTCCACTTGCGCACGCAATTCTTGCGGCTGTTTTTCAAGCGTTAATAAGATACTGCGAACCAATGCATTCCCCTCACGATTTAATCCTCTTCCGTTATTTAAACCATGCGGAAAACCCATGGGTTTACGCAAATAAATAATAGGGCCAATTGATAAGCAGTACTTAATGGGCTTGTTGTCTGGCATTAAGAAAAACGTGTTGGTCCTAGGCGTAGTCAGTTTTTTGACCGACGTTTCTTCCGAAATGATTTTTCCAATCCTTCCAGTCTTCCTTACCGTCGTATTGGGAGTGGGCAAGGAATTAATCGGGTTGATTGAAGGCATTGCCGACAGCGCCGCTTCTCTCTTGGATATTTTCGCAGGCTATTTTTCGGACAAGAGCGGCAACCGCAAAAAGTTCGTGATTGCCGGCTACGGTCTTTCCTCGCTTTCAAAACTGGGAATCGCGCTTGCTTCGGCCTGGCCTGCGTTTCTTTTGTTCCGCGGCACCGAACGAGTCGGAAAAAGTTTGCGCACATCGCCTCGCGACGCATTGATTGCCGCTTCAACGGACAAGGCAGTACGTGGAAAGGCGTTCGGATTGCACCGCGCAATGGACACTCTGGGCGCAATAGTCGGGCCGGCAATAGCCTACGTAATATTAAGCGCGTTAGGAAGCGGCGAAGGCGCCTACCGCACCGTGTTTTACGTTGCATTGGCTCCTGCATTCCTTGCTGTTTTAGTAATTTGGTTTTTCGTAAGGGAACCCAATGCGAAAACGGCTCCAAAGGCGGTTACGCGCCTGGGCTTTTGGCAGTCTTTAAAACTTCTTTCAACAGGTTACAAAAAGTTTTTGGGCATTTCCTGCTTGTTTTCACTTTCTTACTTTTCGTTCGCCTTGCTTATAGTGCGCGCAAGCGAAATCGGCGTTGCCGCCCAAGACATTCTCTTGGTTTACATTCTTTACAACGTCGTTTACGCCGCGTTCTCAGTGCCCTTGGGAAGGCTTTCGGACAGGGTTGGAAGAAAACCCGTGATTGCCGCCTCGTTCTTCCTCTACGGCTTGGTTGTCCTGGGCTTTGCGTTCGCTTCGTCTTTACTGCACGTCGCAATGCTTTTTGCAGTCTACGGATTGTTCGTGGCAGCAGACGAGTCGGTAAACAAAGCGTACATCTCTGACATAACCGCTGAAAAGCAGCGCGGAATCGCCTTGGGCGCGTACAACACGGCAGTCGGAGCCGTTTACTTGCCTGCAAGCGTCGTTTTCGGAGTATTGTGGGCCTCTTTTGGCGCGGTTCCCGCTTTTTGTTCAGCGGCGGCGGTTGCCGCAATTGCAGGCGTGGCAATGGTTTTTTACACTAAGTAACTTCAAGGCGCGTCATCTGCTTTCCTGCGTGCTTTCTCCTTTCCTTTTTTAGCCATTGGGTACAGCAAGTGCGCTTCTTCAGGCGCGCCTTCTTTCTCCCACTTGGCGTAGTAATCCGCGAAGTTCTTTGCAGACAACGAAAACCGGTTCGTCAAGTAATAAGTCTGGTCCTCGTGCTTCAACATCCCGATTCTGACTCCGTAATCCAAGTACCTTTTCCAAGTTGAAGCCGGCAGTTCTTCAGGACAGTCTTTGAGCTTAAGTGCACCCCTAGTTTTAACCAACTGCATTGCCCACGCAAACCTATACGCCATGGTGTCGTTGTCGAACAAGACGTCTGCAATAGGCTTTAAGGACAACGTTTTCGACAAGCGCTCTTTGAACGGAGCCGGCTCCCACTCGAAGTACTTCAAGTTCATTCAAGACTCTCCTCGCAACCCGCGCATAATAACGTACTGCCTTTTTGCTTAAGCATTACAGAATACGCTTCAATTAACGCGCCGACCACCATTGCCGCCAATCCCACTAAGAAAATCGGGTTGGACAACAGTTCTTCCGTACCGCCGACGACCACGTAAACCACTAGGAGTACGCCGATTACGTCCAACGCCATTCCGTATAGAAAGTACGGGTCAAGCGTTTTACTAAT
Organism: Candidatus Micrarchaeota archaeon CG1_02_51_15; assembly: GCA_001871495.1. Classification (GTDB taxonomy): domain Archaea; phylum Micrarchaeota; class Micrarchaeia; order Norongarragalinales; family UBA8480; genus UBA8480. Next base: position 998 of record MNVG01000054.1, on the reverse strand, counting down.
AACATTCATCAAAAACCACGTTCCATATTTATGCAAACTCGTTTTTAAGGATTGCTGGAACCGTGCTCAAGGCTAGTGTCTGAAAATAAAAAAAAGAGAGAGGCCGGCTTTACTTCTTCTTCGTAAGCGAGTATGCCAGCGCAGCACCGATTGCCGCTCCGATTGCCCCTGCAATCAAAACCGACTTGGTCGGATCTTGCTTAATGTGTTTTTCTACTTGCTTCTCGGCTTCGGCGAACTTCTTTTTCGCCGCAGCAAGCGCCTTTTTTGCCTCGGCACGCGCGTCGTTAGCAAGAGTGCTGCCTGCCGACTTTGCATCGCGGGCAATAACGCTTGAAGCAGAACACACATCCTTTACAAGTTTGCCTTTCAACTTAACCATATTTCTTTTTCACCTCTCCAATGTTTTTTTAGCAGAATTGCTTAACGCAATCGACGCGATTACCAAAAGCGCGCCTACAATAAAGAAAACAGCAGCCAAGTCAAGCTTGAGCGTGTAATGCATGAAGAAAACAAGTGAAATCAAGAGGAAAACAAGCGCCAACACCAACACTGCAAGACTCAACATAGTCTGAAAAATCTGGTTTTCAAGCTTGTAAAACGCGTCCTTCAAGTCCCGTTGAACATTACGAATCAAACTGTCCTTAAACGCGCCTAACATTGCAGGCAACTCAAAACCCTGCTCCTTCTTCCTAACCATTTCACAAACTTAAACCCTCAAGAGTATAAAAGAGTGTTGGCGCGGAACATCCTTGCACCGCCGATATTTAGGTATAGACACCTAAATCTTTTCAAACTCGCTTTTAGGCGCGCCGCAAACAGGACACTTCCAATCGGACGGTAATTCCGCAAACGCCGTTCCTTCCGCCTCCTCGTCAAAAACGTATCCGCATACTTTGCAAACCCACTTAGCCATTTTTTTACTCAAACAACCGGCGAATAAAAAGATTCGGCTAACCCTTTCCCTTACCCGGTTTGCGCTTGCGCAACGCAATAAC
>MNVG01000042.1 GCA_001871495.1 Candidatus Micrarchaeota archaeon CG1_02_51_15 | reverse complement strand
CGTACCGCTCGGCAATCTCTTCCAACACGCGCTTCAAAAACGAGATTCGCTCATCCGCAAAAAGCAGTTCTTACGATACTTAACACACAAAACCAAGTGATACCCAATCTTATAGACGCAATGACTCGCACGCCCTAACTCCACACCCAAAATACGACGCAAAACATTACATCACTACCGCCCTGCAGACCCCGCCCCAAGGAGCGGGGTATTCTGCGGAATAAAAACCGTTCTGCTACCTGTCTTCAAGCAAGCGTTGCATCAAGGCAACCAACTCCGAATCCCCCCGGCCTTTTTGAACGGCTTTGCGTTCGACTGCAACAAAGTGCGCCAAGGCTTCTTTGGCAACGCCATTCAACTGCCTTGACTCTGCTGCAATAAGCAGGCTATCGCGTTTGCCTTCCAATTCCTTTTTGGACTTGCAATGCGGCATCGACGCAACTCCTTGTGAATAAGCTTGCGCAGCAGCCTTGAGCAAGCCCGAAATTTGACCCAATCCTCGGTTTCTATTGAATTCATGCCCAAACCGGAGCGCGGAGGGGCTTTAAAAAGTTGGGTTTCATAAAATAATCACGTGGCACTCCGTAGCCCCGTCGTCTAGCGGCCAAGGATAACGGGCTTTGAGCGTTTTCCTTCTTCCAAGAAGGAATAGGAGGAAACCCGTTGACAGCGGTTCGAATCCGCTCGGGGCTATAACCCGTTTAAAAAATAAGGTGATTTGATTTGGGCAGAGTCAAAGGAACTCATTTGAAGAGAATGGCGAAACAACTCGTTAAGGGACACTCGTCTTCTTTTACAGAAGATTTCGACAAAAACAAGAGAAAAATCGACGAACTGAAAATAGTCGGCGAAAGCAAAACCGAACGCAACAAGCTCGCAGGCGCAGTTACTTCACTAAAGCGCACTGCCAAAAGGGTTCGCGAAGCCCGGGAAAAAGAATCAGCTTAGTCCTCCTTTTTAGCAACAACTGCGGTAGCCGTAACTGCGGCAAGCAACACTATTGCCCAATGCAATTCAGGCACAGCCGGCGCAACAATGGTGCCTGTAACGTGCACCGTAATAGTCATGTTCAAGTAATTGTCGGTTGCGTTGGACTCCGCACCAACAGGCTGCACGTAACCCAAGACGTTGATAGTTGAACTGTTGGACCAAGCAGTCACAGAACCGCAGGAAATGCTGGCCAAGCCACGTCCGGAAACGTTTAAGGGACCGCAAGAAAAGTTATGCACGTAACTACCGCGAGTCACATTAAGAGTAACGTTGGTATTCTCGGCTGCTGCAATTGCGGTATTCTTGACAAAAAGCACGAACGAAAGGCTCTCGTTCTCCATAACAACGCCGCGATCTGGCGAATATTTTATAGCATACATTTCGAGTTCCGCCGCACTGGCAAACCCCGCTGCAGACAACAAAGCAAGCAAGCCAATGCACGCAATCACGGATACCTTCATTTACAAACCACTTCAAACGCGTTAGTTAACGCAAGATTGACTCCAAGCGTTTTTATATTGCTTGGCGTTAACGAGTTTAACGCAGGATAACCGTCGCGATAAACCATGATACTGACATTCACGGACTTCGAGGAATTCCTTAAAGAAGCGCGTTCAATGGGCGTAGTCGAAGACCTGCGCCAACTCATCAGCCTCGATTTGATTTTCTTCGAAAAACACAAGAATTACCTTATTTTCAACCTGCGCGACTACGATGAAGAACCCAACAACATACTAGTGTTCTCAAGAGAAAAAACCCTAGTCTATACCCAAAAGGCGATTCCGAAAAACGAGTTCCGCATGTTCAGCCTGACAATGCAAAAACCGTTTGGCGAAAGCACTGCAATCGCATTGATACTCTTCAAAAAAGTACTCCAAAACTACAGCGGAAAATTCGAGAAACTCCACACCGACTTGTACGAACTGGAAATGAACTTCGACCTCGAAAAAATCAGCGACGTCAACAACATCATACGCAAGCTCACCGACAAACTCGAAGACTTTATAGACGTACTCATCCGCGTTGAAGAACGCCGCGTGCGCGAAGTCAACACCGCGTACGTAGGCTACGACTACCACGTGCTGCGCGCAACCGCAACCCACTTGCTTGACCGCTGTAAGAACAGCGTCAACCGCGTCAAGGACGTAAGAATGGAGTACGAAATGAAGAGCGCCCAGGAACTCAACAAACGCATCGAATACCTGACTGAGATCATGAAAAAACTAACGGCAATCACGCTCATACTTATGATCCCCAACATCATCGCCAGCCACTACGGCATGAACTTCGCCAATATGCCCGAACTCCAAAGCCAATGGGGCTACCCCCTAGTGACACTCGCGAGCATTCTCTTCTCAATAGGCGTCGTAATAATATTCAAGAAAAAAGGATGGCTGTAATGCCGAATTGAACCGGTTCAGCCTGAAACCAACCGAAAGAATCACTAAAGAAAAGGCAAACTGGCTCACGTCAAGGATATTCTGCTTGCCCTGCGAACGCGACTTATTCACCCGCGTAGCGGATGGCTTGCACTTAAGCCCATTTAACGAGAATGAATCTTACCCTGAAGACAAGATGAACAGTAGCCTGAACGAGCTATGCAGTCACGTCTTTAAGCATTCCACCGAATTAGAACCCCCTTCAAGCCACGACCAACACACCGAGAATACTATTCCGGACTACGATCAAAAACTTTGCGGAAACCACGTGTTCCTGTTTCCGTTGACATCCGGGCGTATAAACTATTGAACAGTAAACGAAATGCTTCAATCATTAAAACAACACGGCGTGGCAAAAAATGCCAAGGCATGCACAATAACAACTGCACCTAGCTTCAACTAGGTAAGACGGCCGAACAGTAATGATGAAACGCAGTGGAAACACAAATTACGCCAACAGGTTGAAAAAATATTCCAGGACAGGCCAATCTGCAGATACTCCGTTATAGACGTCGTTGGGACCGGAAAAACACGACGTGAAATTACTTCGGATATAAGAGAGTACGCGCTGGCGCGTAACGTTCCCGAATATGCTGCAACTACCCGCGCCAAAGACAATACTCCAATGTATTAGATAAGCGCGCATAATCCTGCTAAGCAAAAAGTTTCCGGAAAGACTTTCCTGAGAAAAGACCTGCCGCCTGAAGAATACGGAACCGGCTGTGCCTATCCTTCGTCAGGGTACAAGCACGCGTCAGCACGCAGATCGGCGAAACTGGCGCGGCCGATTACCGGAACCATGACTACACAGACCGCCCTCGAATTCCGACGGCAGGCCGAGAGGGATTTCGCGCGGTTCGGTCGCCTCGCAATGCAAAAGTGGCTCCAAGAAAACGGCAAGAGCCGAATCGCCTAGACTATTATATTTCTCGCGCAAGCAGGTGCTTCAACGCCGCTTCCGATTCTTTTTCCGCAAGCAACGCAAACAGTTGTTCGTCTTCCGCCCAAGGACTCTGCCTCTCTTTGAGCCGCTCGCGCAATAACGCCGCGCCCGCGCCTCTTGCGCCGGTCGTTTCCCCGCGTTTTTTCCGCAACGCTTCAATCCTTTCTTTCAAGTCGGCGCCTTCGAAATCCCTGTCAAGAGTAAGCAACATGCGTTCGCCGAACTCCTTTTCCAAAGCAGTCAAGTCAACTGCACTAGTCGACAGGCGCTGGGCCAAGCTGCCTTTAAGTTTGAGCTTCACAAGCGGCTTGCGGCCCGCTTGTTTGAGGGCGATTTCCTCAAGCTTCAGCCTGCAAGCGGCAATAACTTCTTCAGGCCAAGCGTCTTTGAACTCCACTTCGGCGTAAACAAAAGGACGCACCCTGATTTCTTTGAAAACGACTTCCTTGGACAACGAATCGCATACGTAAAACCCTTTTGGGCTCGCCTCGCTTTTTTTCATCTGGGTCACTACCGTACTGCCCGGTAAAAGAATGCGTTTTCCGCCTTCGTTCAACTCCCGCGCCCAGTGAATATGGCCGTCAACGTACAAGTCAAACCCTTTAGGCAAATCCGCTGCGGCAATGCCTTCGGCAACCGCGGGAATCAATTCCCGCAGCGTCTGGTGAAAGACAAAAACATCGAAAGACTCGGGCAACGGCTTGAACTCGATTGCATCAAGCACTTGCTTTGCATACTCTTCAGGAACGCCACCCATTCCCTGGATTGCCACACGCTCGCCGTTCAAATCCGCGGCTACTACCCCCGCATGACAGTTCAACACAAGCCCTGCCGAGTCCAGCACTTGGATAATATTAACCAATCCCTTGGTCCGACGCTCGTGAGTGCCGTAAATTGCGACAATCGGGACAGTCTGCCGTGTTTCCGTTCCATCGCGCAACAACCTCAGCTTCAAACCCGAAACAGTTGCCTTGGCTTCCAACACCGCTTTGGCCTCGCTCAACAACCGCACCGCATCGTACACTACCTCCTGCTTCGGAACACGGGAATCGAACAAGTCGCCTGCCAACACCACCAAGTCTGCTTCGGAACACGCTTGCCTAAGCGCCTCGGCTGCCTGTGCAAGCGCGTCATCGCCGAAACCAAAGTGAAAATCACTTGCAAATGCAATCTTCAAAACAAACCCAACCCTTCAACAACACTGCTTTGGTATGCAATGAATCTGCAACCAAGCGCACGCACTCGCGCACGGCCGCTTCGGCCGCGCCGGGCTTGCCTGAAGCTCCGCCAACTGCTTCGTGGCCGCCTCCGCTGCCGCCCATTGCCTTGCCGGCAACCTCCATCAACTTTCCGACACTCGCGCAAGAAAGGCAGTGACGGGAACGCACTGCAGAAACCCTTCCTTCTTTCTCGTTGAACGCAAAACCATAGTCGCAAGCCGGTAGTAACGCAAGGGCGCAAGCCAATTCGCACGCGCTAGCAGGCGCAACGCCAGCTAAAACACGGCTTTCTCCCTTGCCTATTGCGTAAAACTCGGCCGACTTCAATGCCTTTGCAATTGCAATCTTTTCCGACAACGCCGACGCCGGCGAAGCCAGGGCCTGCACTTGAGCGTAGGAAACCCCTTTTTTCTCCAAGAACTCCATCAATTCGCAAAAAGCACGGAAAGACGCTGCATTACCTGAAGAAAACAACGCGGTGTCCGCAGCAATCCCCGCAGCCAAAGCAAGCGCAACCTCCTTGCGCAACGGCTTGCCATTCAACGCTAATAGTTCGAAAACCACTTCGCTGCAGCTCGAGCGGTGCGCAAACGAGTGAACGCTTGCGCCTGCAATCCTATTCGTATGTAAGTGGTGGTCGACGCAAACTAATTTCTTTCCCTCTGCGCGCGCAAATGCCTCGAACTCCGTTCCGAAGCCGCCAAGCAACCCCGCAGTACTTACATCAACCAAAACCGCGTTATCGTAAGCAGATAGCTCGCTTCGTTCAAGCAAGTCAAAAGAAAGGCCGACTGCTTCCAAGAGCTTGCGGGCAGCAGAAGCAGGCTTGTCAGGCGCTTTCACAACCGCCTGCGGCAGCAATTCAGCTAAGCCTATTGCAGACGCGACTGCGTCAACGTCGGCAAGCGAATGGAACGACAAAAGCGTCCTTCCCTTCAACGCCTTCAGTTCCTTCAAAAGAGTGCGCATAAGCAAAAAGTAGTAACGCAAGAATAAAAACTACGCGGCCTCTTTTCCACTTGGCTTCTGCTGCTTGGTCGAGAACTCGGCAAACTTTTTCTGCAGCGTCGAAAGACGTTCTCGAAGCTTGTCTTCCTGCTTTTGGAACATTCCCTGCCTCAAATCAAGCGATTCCTTCTCTTCTTTAAGCTCGGCTTCCAATGCCGCCTTTTCCTTAGGCACCATCACCGAACCTGCAAAACGATAGCACTTGCCCGAACTCTTGGCAACTTCCTCTCCGGCTTTGGCCAGCTCGGCCAAAGCAAGCGAAGACTGCTGGCGTTGCATTGCAACCATCTGCAGCTGCTGTTGCAACTGTTGAAACTCCACTACATCCCGTTTCATGTCTTCAGGCAACGAATCCATTGGTTAAACCACTCTCCTATTATCAGAAAAAACTCCCTGGCATTAAAACCAAAGAAGCCGCACATAAGTATTGCACCGCAACAGTTTAATTCCCTTGCGCAGCCTCGGCCGCGTCGTAAACCACGCGCAAATCGCGCAGCAAACTCGTCACCCTTGCCCGCAAGGCCGTAAAATCTTTAGCAGAAACAACGCAATGCAAAGAACTGCCTTTGCAAGAAAAAGTTACTTCCGCGCGCTTGACTGCCGCCGAGTCGTCTTCGTCTTCAGCTTTCGGCGAAGTCGTCTTCATCACCGATAGTGCCTTCTTTGCAGCATTCGCGTTGGCGAAACCCGTTTCAATTACCGCCTTCATTCTTGGACCAACTCTTTCTCTTCAACGCAGTCTGAAACGCCTTTCTAACTTTCTCGTGGCCTTCGGTTGCGGCTTCCGAAAGCGTTTTGGACAACGAAAAATCGGGCGCGCTTGCTTCAACTTCGCTCAAACGACCCAAGCGCTCTTCATACTTCTTCATCAGTTCAGCATGACCGTACTCTGACACTTCCTTGTTGTCGAAAGCGTCGTTCACTGCATTAACCTGCGTTGCAAGCATGCGCTTGACGTGCGACACCCTCTCTTTATCCTCAAGCCGCGGGTTCTCCTTGGTTAAGCAAGCCATTTCCGAAGAAACGCTCAAAATCATCTGGTTGTACCTCGCATTAAGCTCGTGGTACATCTTGTTGGAAACCAAACCGTTGCTCCAATCGTCTTTAAGTTTCTTGGACGCAATTCGCATTGCCTTCAAGTCGGTTGAAAGCATGCGGTAACGCTCTGCAGCCGAGTCCTCGACCGCCCCCAGCAAAAACTTTGCAACCCTGCTTGCCGACAACGACGTAACTATCACCGTAAAACAAACGACTACCAACGTAACTCCGAAAATCACTTGCGCCTCCTCTTTAGGAAACAATCCTTGAGTCGCCTTGCTTGCTACAACTGCAGCCAACGCCGCACTCACAGTGCCCCTAGGCCCGCCTACCCACGAAATAAACAGCTTTTCGTTGAAAGAAAACTCTTTTTCAAAAAACATGCTTGCCAACACAGTAAGCGGCCTTACCACGTACACGAACGCAAGCGAAAGCAAGATTCCCGCAAACAAGAAAGGCGCAATGGCAGACAAACTGATTTCCGCACCCAAAACAATGAAAATCATTGAAATTGCTATGAAATTAATCTCATCCCACGCGCCGAAAGTCTGCGCCCGCGCAAGCGGCTCCACACGCGACCCGCGGAAGTAAGTCGCAACCACCAACGCAGTCACCACCGCCGAAATCGCGCCGCTGCCGCCGACATACTCCGCCACGCCAAAAGAAGAAAGTAGCACTATCACCGAAACTATAAGCAAATCGCTTTCCACCCGCAATGCCCTAAACAACTGCACGAACAGCCAGCCCACTGCCAAACCGGCCGCAACACTGGAAATCACGATAAACAAAAACTGGCCGACGGCTGCAGTAAGCGAAATCGCCTCGCCTGCAGCAACCTCCATCAAAACAAGAAACAACGAAATTGCAGCAGCGTCGTTAAACGCAGTCTCGCCTTCCAAAAGGCCCGAAACCTTTTTGGAAATGCTTAGTTTGCGCAAAACCGGAATTATCGCGGCAGGATCCGTCGACGCAAGAATAGCGCCCAAAAGCAACGAAAAAACCCAGGACAAGCCGAACGCAAAATGCGCAACCGCGCCAATTCCAAAAACAGTGAACAACACGGCAACCGTACTGATTGCAGCAACCGGACGCAACGCACTGGCCAAATGCCGCACGTCCGTCTTCAAACCGTCGTAAAAAAGAATTATCGGAACAGCCAGCGAAGCAAGCAACTCCAAACTGATTCCCAATTCCGCAGGCTTCAACAAATTAAGAATGTCAGGCCCAAGCAAATAACCGGCCAAAAGAAGCGGAATAACCGCAGGAATCCTCAAGCGCTGGCCTGCCCGGGCTGCAACAATGCCGCAGACAACAATCAAAGCCAGCTGCGCAAGAACCTCAAACTGCAAAACAAAACACTCCCCCTAAAAAACAAGAACGCGAACGAGATTAAAAAACCCTTTCAGACGCCAAACTGCCTCAAAACCAGTTCAGGCCCCACCTTGCAACCGCAAAACTCAAACCTCAAACACTTGACAGACGCATGCAACTCAACAACCTCGCCTTCAGGCTCCTCCAACTCCAACAACCCCTTGACCCGCTTGCCGAAATCGTCTTCGGCAACAACCCGAAAACCAGGCGCAAGCCTCCCGCCGGCAGCCGAATGAAACCTCACCGACTTTATCCAAACCTCGGGCTCAAGCCACTCATCCTCCCACAAAACCAAACGCGCAGGATTACCGTGCGACTCGTAAATAAACAAAACCCGCCTCAAACCCTTTGCCTTCGCGCGCTCGACAAGCTCGCCCAAACCCCGATGACCCCGGTTCTCAGTCTCGCCTCCCAAAATAGCCGCAAGCCAACGCGCCAACTTCCTAGTAGGATCCGAAGGCTTCCTTCCGGTTGTAATGTAAAAACTGCCCATGCGATAAATACTGCATTCAGTTGAATAAAACGCTGCCGCCCTCACCTATTAAGGCGCCCCAGCTCGCGTTCAAGGTCCACATCCATTTCCGGTCTATAGCCGTGAATACTGCAATTGACTTCAATAAACTTTTTTGGTTCAATCGCTGCGTCGAAAATCTTCCGTCCAGCTGAAACCGGCACGCCCGAGTCTCCCGAACAATGCACGAAAACCAATTCCCGCGGAGCCACCAACGCCGCGTAATGCACGGGTTCGAATGAATCCACAAAACGCTTCGCCTCGCCTTCGGCAGGAAAGCCATAGGCCCCTGCACTAACTGCAACAACCCCTGCAACCGACGGTTCGACTGCAGCTGCAATCACAGCCAGCCTCCCACCCAAGCTCTCTCCTACAATCACTGCGTGCGAAGCGTCGACTTCAGGAATCTTTTGAAGCACCTTGTACGCCGCAATTGCATCCCGCACCATCAAGTGCTGCACGGGCTCCCCGCCTTTTGAAAAGGCTTGAAAGTCAAAGTCCATTGACAAACGGGGAAAACGACTCTCGCCGACTCCCCGCGCGTCAATTGCCAGAGAGGCAAAACCCCATTCCGACAGCTTCCTTCCCAGCGAACCCTGTTCGTCTTCCTTCTTCACCATTGCGCCCGGAAGCAACAAAACCGCCTTCGGCTTGCTAACTCCGTTTGGAACCCGCAGCAAACCGTACACCATAAACCCCGCGCTTTGAAAACTCACGTTATACCAAGTCGAACCGTTTGCCTCAACGCCCTGCGAAATCGAGTAGTTGGGAGTTGAAAGAAAGTAATGCAGGAAGCCCGTGGAATTCACTTCGTATTCCTTGGCAGAGGCGTTGACGTTGCCTTCGGTCACGGCGGGCTGTTGGATGCAGCCGAACAACAACAGCGCGGCAAACAACGCCGCGAGCACCGGTTTCATGGGGCAATCCAACTATCGACGCTGCGGTTTTTGAACCTTGCGTTGTAGCAGGTTTAATAAAGTTAGGTGCACCTAACTTTTGCATGAAGAGCCAGCAGGTTGAGGAGTACCTTGAGGAGATGTACCGCCTTAAGGAGAGGGGCCTTGAGGCGAAGACTAACGAGCTCGCGGTTGCGCTGGGGGTTTCGCCGGCGAGTGCCAGCGAGATGCTGAAAAAGCTGGAGTCGAGGGGTTTCGTTTCGCGCGTGCCTTACGGCGGGGCGGCGCTTACGCTTGCAGGAGAGGGAGTGGGCCGCAAGATAACTCGGCGCCATAGGGTGATTGAAAAGTTCCTGGCTTTGCTGGGGTTGCGGAAGAACCTGCACCGCGAGGCTTGCGTTTTGGAGCACGCGGTTTCCGACGAGGTCGAGAAGGCGATGGCCAAGCTTGTGCGCGAGAAGGACGTGCGCAAGGTTTCGGAGATGCGGCGTTGCGAGTGCGGGAAGGTAGTGTTAGTTGCAGTCGGAGGTTCGGCCAAAAGACGGCTTGCTGAAATGGGCGTGGTTCAAGGGACGCGGGTGGTCGTGGAACGGGCGTCGGCCGCAAGCGGGCCCGTGGAGTTAAAGGTTAAGGGTTCTTCTTTGGCCGTAGGCCGCGGGCTGGCGGAAAAGGTTTTCGTAAGGAAGTGCGATTGAAATTGAGGAAACTGAAGATTGCGCTGGCCGGCAACGCCAACGTGGGCAAGTCGGTGATTTTCAACTACCTCACGGGCGGCAGCCAGCACGTGGGCAACTGGCCTGGAAAAACCGTTGAGAAGGCGGACGGCACCTTGGTTTACCGCGGTTACTCGGTTGAGGTAGTTGACCTGCCCGGTATTTATTCTGTTTCGCCGAACTCGCCTGAAGAAAGGGTTGCCGAGGAGTTCATCCGGACTGAAAAGCCGGATGCCGTGATAAATGTGGTAGACGCTTCGGTGCTGGAACGCAACTTGTTCCTTACGCTGCAGTTGCTTGAAATGAGGGCTCCAGTAATACTGGTACTCAACTTGTCGGACGTTGCCAAGCGCAAGGGCATAAGCGTGGACGCGGCCAAACTGGGCGAAAAGCTCGGCGTCGAAGTGGTTGAAACGGTTGCCGTCCACGGCAAGGGAGTCGACGGCATAATCCGCAAGGCGATTGCATTGAAAGAAGGCCGGGCTCGCAAGGCGGTTGCGCGCAGGCCTTCTTCGCCGGAACAAAAGTACGCCCAAATAGCCGGGCTGGTTTCCGAAGTGCAGGCAATTTCGGAACCCAAGTCCACGTCTTTGGAGGAAAAAATCGATTCGGTGGCATTGCACGGGGTGCTGGGTTATGCGGTGCTAGCGTTAGTGACGTTGGCGCTGTTTTTTTCGGTATTCACTCTCGGCGAGTCGCTGGCGCAGGCGATGTACTCCACTTTGGAAGTGCTCGAACAGGCTGCGACAACACTGTTTGGGCCGGGAGTAACCGAAAACCCGTTGTGGAAAGGATTGGCCGACGGGTTGGTTGCCGCCCTTACAGTGGCCATTCCGTTCGTGCTGCCATTTTACATACTGCTTGCAGTGCTTGAGGACACGGGTTATTTGGCGCGGATGGCTTTCCTTGCAGATGGCTTCATGCACGGCTTGGGGTTGCACGGCAAGGCATTCATTCCGTTGTTCATGGGCTACGGGTGCACGGTCCCGGCCTGCATAGGCTGCCGCATAATAGAGACGGGCAAGGAACGCTTCCAAACGGCTTTCCTCGCCACGCTGGTTCCGTGCGCGGCACGCAGCGTCATAATACTCGGCGTCGTAGGCGCCTTCATGGGCTGGCAGTGGGCCTTGGCAGTGTACGCCTTCAACCTACTCGTAGTCGTAGTGCTGGGCCGCTTTACTGCAAAGGCGTTCCTGCACGAGCCGGCGTCCTTAATCATGGAAATGCCGTCCTACCGCCTGCCGCAACTCAAGGCAATAACCCGGCGGTCGGTCGAGAGGGTAAAGCACTTCATCGTCATAGCGTTCCCGATAATACTCGCGATGAGCCTGTTGATAGCCGCGCTGGAAACGACGGGCCTCACGCGACCTATAGAGTCGTTGTTGTCGCCTGTGACCGTGGGTTGGCTCGGCCTTCCTGCTGCGGCGGGAATAACCCTGTTGTTCGGAATAATACGCAAGGAACTCGCGCTGATAATGCTGGCCAGCATGTTTGGCACGGTAAACTTTGCGGCCTTCCTGTCCCCAGTTCAAATGATGGTCTATACCTTAGTAATGATATTCTACATCCCTTGTGCCGCCACTGTGGCTACGCTAGTCAAGGAATTCGGTTGGAAAAAAGCAATTGCAGTAACCGTCTTCGAAATAAGCTTTGCAATACTCCTTGGCGGAATCGCCTACCGGCTGCTCCCGTTGGTAATGTAGCCAAAACGAAGTGAAAAAAAAATGAATTAGGTTGAACTGGTAAATGAACTCGAACTCCGCGCCAAGCCGCAGGCAGTCAAGGGAATGAGGCGCTTCGGAATCCAAGGGAATAAAATGCTCGGCGTTCCCGTCCCCGCAATCCGGGCCCTCGCCAAGAAAACGGGCAAGAACCATTTGCTCGCGCTGGAACTGTGGAAAACCGGCGTGCACGAAGCGCGTCTGCTCGCGTCAATGGTGACGAACCCGCTTGCGTAACCGAAAAGCAGGCCGACTCGTGGGCGGAGGACTTCGACTCGTGGGACGTCTGCGGCCAGACCTGCATGAACCTATTCGACAAGACTCCTTTCGCTTACAAAAAGGCAATAGAATGGAGTTCAATGGACCGCGAATTCGTCAAGCGCGCGGGGTTCGCGTTAATGGCTGTTCTGGCAGTGCACGACAAGAAAGCAAGTGACGAAAAGTTCCTGCAATTCCTGCCTGCAATCGAACGCGAGTCAACCGACTGCCGCAACTTCGTGAAGAAAGCAGTCAACTGGGCGCTGCGCCAAATAGGAAAGCGGAACCCGCGCCTCCGCGTGGCCGCGTTGAAAACCGCCGAGCGAATAAAACTGTTGGACTCGCCTGCAGCAAAGTGGGTTGCAAACGACGCGATAAGGGAACTTGAAAAAATAAGGTGAACAACTCCCGTGGTTAGAATAAACCTTGTTGACCCGCATAAGCTGGCAGACCAGCATTTGGTTGCGGAGTACGACGAAATCCTGATGCTGTTGGGCTGCGTGAAGAAATACCCGTTGCCTGGAGGCATTCCGGAAAAGTATTGCCTGGGAAAAGGGCACGTCAAGTTCTTCAAGGACAAGCTCGCCTACTTGAAGCGGCGCTTTGAGGAAATCAAGCGGGAAATGAAGCGATGGGGCTTCAAGCCCCGCAAAACGGTTTCGTTGAAAGGTTTTCCCGCGAAGCTTAAGAACGACTGGGCTCCCTCGAAGGAAGACGAGCGGGTAATCCATGCACGGCTAGCTTGGAAAATAAGGTCGAAGCCCGGGTTCTACACCTACTTCGGAAAACACGAAAAACCCGCTTTTTTCGAGGGGTTGCTGCATTAATCGAGTAAAAATTCAGGCGGTTCCGGCCAGTATGCGTTTGGCGTAATAATCCAAGAACTTACGGCGTTCCTTCTTGTTCTGCTCGACTTGAAGCCGCAGTTGCTCTAAGTCTATTTCCGGAAGCTCTTCCGAATCCGTTGTTTTCTTCACTTTAGCCATTCGTTCGCCTCCTTGAACACGTTTAACCGCGCGAAAAATCCTTGCAGCCGCATTTTATTCAGGTGAGACTTAGTGACCAGCCACAGGTGGCGGGCGTCTTCAAAGTCCTTGTCGCTGCCCAAAAAAAGTTTGAAGGCAATCTGGAGTTCTAGCGGGGAAACCCGTATTGGCGTGCCGTTGAACTGAATTACCTCCGCGTTTTTAAGGCTCCACTCGTCCAAATCCGTTTTTGCAAGCTTTACTTCCATGTTCGGGATTGCCTTGTTTCTTTCTGCAAAACGCAATGCAATCCCGTTATTCAAGTAGTCGTTGAACGCTTCTTGTTCGAGCGCATTTATGCACTCGAAATATGGTGAAGCGGCGCGCCATAATTCAACGAACTTCTCTTCATCCGCTTCGATGAACAAGTCAATGTCTTCGGAGTTGCGGCTGCGGCCGAAAAGAATCGATACGTAACCTGATACTATAACGTAGTTGACCCGCGCCTGCCCTAGGCACTTGATAAAACGTTTTGCGAAAGCGTCCAACTCGGTTTCGGGCCGTTCTATTTTCCATCCTTCTTTAAAAACGATTTTCACGGCATTCACTATGCCTCAAACCGTTTATTAGACTATTGACTTGCCCAGACAACCGGCACGGAACAGCTTCAGCGGACGATGAATGGCACGGATAAAGCAAGCCTTGTTTTCCGTATTTATTTTGGTATGTAGCGTCTTCCGGATTCCTTGGTTATGACGCAGGTTTCGTAGTGTTTTATTATGTCTCCGAATTTTCTTTTGATGCCGTTCATTATTCTCGACATGTGCTCGAAGTTTTCGACCTCCAACTCGAGCTCGAAATCCCAGGGCGCGATAACCGGCACTACTGCCTGGACGTGCGGGCAGTCCGCACAGTGTTCCGCGAGCTCGTCAAACCTTTTCCGCGTTACGTTCTGGAGGTAGACCAACACTTTACAGAACTCGTAGCCCAGTTTATCCAAGCCCAGGTTCATGCCGTTACGCACGATTATCTTGCGCTTCTCCAGGCGTCGTATGCGGTACAAGACATTCGAGCTCGATACTCCAAGCGCGCCGGCAATCTCGACTATGGGAGTCCTCGAGTTCTTAGTCAAAAACGAAAGTATCTCAGAGTCCATCTTGTCGATCTTCTCGTTGCCTAAAACGCCCCCGAAATCGCCTGCAGTCCTATCGCAGGGCTCGTCCACCAGCCAGTCCCTGCCGCATATCTTCCAGCTGATGTTAACTGCCACGTCCTTCGTAAGAATGTGTTTGCTGTAATGGTTCAGGATGTCGAAGACAATATTGTAGAACTCTATTGAATCCCTTGCCCAAAAGCCGAATATCGCGTCAAAACGGCCGTTGCAGCTTACTACCCACGCCGTCTGCGGAAGCTTCAGCAAGTCCTCAAAAATTTTTTTCTCAGTCTTTTCATCAACGTTCTGGAACTGAATGTACAGCTTATGCCCGGTGTAACCGAACTTGCTTGCATTAACCTCCGAAAAAAAAACCCTTGATTATGCCCTTCTTCACTAGCCGGTTTACCCTATAGCCCACGGCCGCCTTGCTGATTCCCAGTTCCTTGGCTATTGCAGCATACGGCTTGCGGCTGTTGGCATCCAATTGAAACAAAATCCCGCGGTCTCGCTTGTCAAGAGCCCTCCGAATAGCCGATTTTACTTCTTTCATGCAATAATCTACTTTTATTCTGTTTTTAAGCCTATCTTTTAAATTAAGTATCGAAAATTAGCCGCAGGTTTAATATTATCCCAAACGAATATGCTTCAGGGGCGATTTGCATATGGACGTTGGATTAAGGGTTGCAGAAATGCAGTTGGAGGGAAAGTCTGCAAGAGAGGCGTTTATGGAAGTAAGGAAGGAATTGGATACCGGATCGAATGGCTACAGGGAGTACATTCCAGAACGGCTTAGGGCTACGTTTTCGCTGCCGGGCTGTCGCCAATAGGTTTTAGCCAGTGACGGAAATGGCGGATTTTCTTTTGCTTTTGTCAGACGACCGTCTGAATATTTCAAGCCCTGAAAAAAGCGTTCCTTCGCTTGGCTTAATGTATTTGGCATCCGCGTTGGAGGATAACGGCTTTTCGGTTGCTATCAGAGACCTTCGGCTTGAACTGGAGGCGCGGGATAAGGAAGATGTGTTGCTTGAACTAATTAAAGAGTTTTCTCCGAAAGCAGTTGGCGTGTCGATATTGACTTTCTCTGCTGCCCAAGCGTACGAAACGGCGAGAATAATCAGGAAACACTTTCCGAAGATTCTTCTAATCGCAGGAGGGATACACCCGACTTTCGTGCCAAACGGGTGCCTTGGCTTTTTCGACATCGTCGTCAGGGGATATGGAGAAAAGCCTATAGTAAACATCGGCGAGTACCTTGAGGGCAGGAAGAAACTAGGGGACATTCCAGGCATATCTTATAATGAGGGCGGGAAATGCGTGCACAATGAAAGCGGGGAAATGACTCCGCCTTGTGGGATTCCTGCGTGGCACTTGGCGAGCGTTGAAAAATATTCTTCCAACAACCGTTTTGCAATAATCACGGGCCGCGGCTGCCCTTTCTTGTGCAATTACTGCACGTGCAGTGCAATATCAAACAAGCGGTACTTTCCGAGGGAAATGGGTTCGGTGTTGGAAGAAATCCGGCTGCTTATAGGAGAATATGGGGCAAAACAAATAACTTTTTTGGACGACACTTTCACCTTGGACCGGAAACGGGCGATTGAAGTGTGCCGAGCAATAGGCGAAAACGGCTTGCATTTCGGGTGGTCGTGTTATTGTAGGGTGGACACGGTTGATGCAGAGCTTTTGGAAGCAATGAAGAATGCGGGCTGTAAGGCAATCCATTTCGGCGTTGAATCCGGAAACCGAAAGATACTTTTCGAAACTAGGAAAGGCATTACTTTGGAACAAGCGGAAGCGGCAGTGGCTACTTCAAAAGCGGCGGGAATCAGTGAAATCATCTGCAGTTTCATAATAGGCCACGCTAAAGACACTGAAGAAACAATAGTTGACACAGTGGCGTTCGCGTGCAGGTTGAAGGAACTCGGCGCAACGGTAATAACTGTCAGCATGCTCATTCCCTACCCCGGCTCGGAGGTGTGGGACAAACGGAAGGAGTTGGGGATAAAAGTGCACGCGAGAGATTGGAATTTCACCCACGAGCAGTGTGCAATAAGCACGAAGAATCTTTCGAGAGAAAACATAGAGTTCCTTTACTACAACTTCGTACTGCCTTACCTCAATCCAAAGGAAGTCATAGCCACCGCTAAGCACGACAAAAACGCCGGGTAGGAGATTTTCTTTTGATTCCTCCAAAAAGCCTTCTTTTTGGGGGTTCGACCAGACCCTTTTTCGTTCTAAGAAAAAGGGGATGGGCTTCGAACTCCTGTATCCTTTCGGAAACCAGCTCTCAAGGTTCGCCAACCTTTTTTGGTTGAGCTTTTTTGGGCTTGCGAGCAAAGGCCCGCAGGCCAAGCGAAGCGAGACCAAAAAAGGTCACTGGCGCGATAACCGCTCTGCCAACCCGGCGCGGGCAGAAATATTTTGGTAGGCGGGCAATAAAAAACCGTTTAGTTCAGACGATTTGCTTGCTTTGGTTTTCAAGCGCGGCGGCTGGAGGTAGTAAAAAGGAAGGCCGAAAAGGGAAGCTTTTTTTTCTCTTACGGCGCTTTAAATCCCGCTTGAAAAAAGAAAGGCGGAAAAATTAAGGAGTTTAGACCTTGTTTACGTTCTTTGCGCGGGGGCCGCGTTGCGAGTCCTCGACTTCGTAGTCGACTTCGTCGCCGGGCGCGAGTTGCGCTCCGCCTTGAACTGCTGTCGAGTGCACGTAAACGTCTTTGCCGTCTTCGCCGGTTATGAACCCGAATCCGCGTTCATTGTTGAACATTTTTACTTTTCCCTTCATTGATTTCACCTTATATCGCGATTTTCGTTTCGCAAACGCGAGCCGGGTGCCGTCACTTGGTTAAATCGGGCAGACTGCAAAAACCGCTGTCATTAAGATTAGGGACGTTGGGCTTAATTAAAGGGATTGTGCGGATTGCTTTGAGGTTCACCGCTTGAGAATAAGCCGTATTTCATCGGAGTACGTTCCCTTGTGCTTGAACCAGTTGGGCAGCCGCGCGTTTTCCTCAAAGCCAAGTCTTTTGTAAAGAACACACGCGCGCTTGTTCGGCGCTACTACTGAAAGCCAGATGTTTTTGGGCTTGAATTCTTTTTTAACGCGCGCAATCAGTTCCCTCAAGAGGATTCTTCCGAGGCCGGCTCCCCTGAATTCAGGCAGGATCGCGATTCCCAGCGATACGTTGTCACTGTTCTTCATTTCGCCGCGTTTGGCTTCGGCCTTGCCTATTATTTTGCCGTTGCTTTGTGCAATGACGTCGATTGCCTTTCCTTGCTTGATTTTTTCAAGTTGGTTCTTGAACCACTCGCGTTCTTTCTTCATTGACGGCACTTTGTCCATAAGCAAAAACGCGTTTTCTTTTACGAAGACCGCTATGAACGAACGCAGTTCACTAACGCTATCTTTGGGAGACAAGTCACGCCAGCAGCACTTGGCGCCCGTCTTTGAGGGTTGCAGTTTTCTTCCAAGCCATTTCGCTTCACAGTAAGTAATTAAGACAATCGCACTTAATTTAAGTGTTGTTTTCAGATCGCAAGAAGAAACTCTGGATGCCGCAACCAGCCAGCCTAGAGGGCCGTCTGCTGCGAATGCCGAAGCGATTGCAGGCCCTTCGGGCACGTCGTGTATTGTAATGGTTCCAGCAATGAGTGCCACTTTTTGTTTCGAAGGATAGAGGCTGGTTTTGCGGACTGCCAAATGCAGGCAGGGCAGGAATTTTTCGACAATTAGTAACACGACGATTCCTGCATCCAGTCCGACAACACGGTGTTTCCAGCCGTTTGCCTAAGCGGAGTAAGCCATTTGCGCTGCTGAAAAAGCCATCATTCCGGCTGCAAAAGAAAGCAGTACTGCACGCAAACGAGGGGAATGACACTTAATAGTACAACCAAACCACCTAAGGCAGTTGCCGCAAATACTGCTATCGAAGCAACAAAAAGGTCTGCGAATGCCATTAAGCATAATACTCGGGGTAATGCGCTTGCTTATTTGATATAATCAAGCGAGAGTCATTTCAACTTGAACCGAGTAAGGAATGCGGATTCTCATTATTTCGCGGAGCACGCGGTCGTCTGCATTGATTTCAATGAGGCGCTTGTGGACGCGCATTTCCCATTTTTCGTAAGTGTCACTGCCGTCGCCGCAAGGCGTCTTGCGCGTGGTTATCCTGAGTTTCTTTGTTGGAAGCGGAATAGGCCCGCGGAGTTCAACGCCGGTGCGTTTTGCAATGTCCTTTATTTGGGCGCAGACGTCATCCAAGTCGTTGCATTCCTGACTTTCGAGTTTGATACGGGCCTTGTTCATGTTTTGTTTCGACCTTTTTTCAAGCCATTTACAAGCGCGACCCCCTTTTTTGGGAAGGGAAGTGGAAAAACCTTTCCTGGTTTTTCCGGCTTGCAATGAATTGTGTTTTTACTTCCTTAAAAAAACAAAAGGAAAAAATGTTTGCTAAAGCTTTTATGCCTTTTTATGCAAAGCCGCGTCTTAAGCGGATTTACGAGGCGTTACGGTCAGGACTACTCCTGCTGCAACGGTTTGTCCCATGTCACGGATGGCAAACCTTCCGAGTGCCGGGAAGTCCTTGTACGTTTCAATTACTACCGGGCGAGTGGGCTTGATTTTTACTATTGCCATGTCGCCGGTCTTAATGAAGTCAGGGTTCTTCTGCGCGGTTGCTCCAGTCTTGGGATCCTTCTTTTCCATTATTTCGGTTATGGTGCAAGCGAGCTGTGCAGTGTGTATGTGAAACACGGGGGTGTAGTTCTTTCCGATTGCAGTCGGGTGGTTGAGCACGACCAATTGTGCAGTGAACTCTTCGGCAACAGTCGGCGGACTGTTGGGCGTTCCGGCGACGGATCCGCGGGTTATTGCCTTCTTGTCGATTCCCTTGAGTGCAAAGCCGACGTTGTCTCCCGGAATAGCCTGTTCGAGCGTCTTGTGGTGCATTTCAATGCTCTTTACTTCGCCCGTCAAGTGCTCGGGCTCGATTATAATCGTAGTGTTGGGCTTGAGTATTCCCGATTCAACACGGCCAACGGGCACGGTTCCTTGTCCGGTGATAGTAAATACTTCCTGGATGGGAAGACGCAATGGCTTGTCCAAAGGCTTCGAAGGCTCCTTGAGCAAGTCGAATGCTTCAGTGAGAGTAGGACCTGAATACCAGGGGGTCTTATCGCTTTTCTTCGCCACGTTGGCGCCTTCATAAGCGCTGGTGGGGATGAAAGGAAGCTCGTCGGTCTTGTAACCCATGGGCTTTATCTTTGCAATAAGAGCCTGCTTGGTCTCCTCGTACTTGATGCGGTCGTAGTTGACTGCGTCCATCTTGTTAATGGCAATAATGAACTGTTGTACTCCGAGCACCTTCAACAGGAAAGCGTGTTCAACAGTTTGCGCCTGCACGCCTTCTTTGGCAGAGCACACGAGCACTGCGGCGTCGGCTTGCGAAGCGCCGGTAATCATGTTCTTGACGAAGTCCTTGTGGCCAGGCGCGTCAATTATAGTAAAGTAATACTTTTGGGTGTTGAAGTCCTTGTGCGCAATGTCGATAGTGACTCCGCGTTCGCGTTCTTCCTTCAAGTCGTCCATGGCAAAAGCGAATTCGAAAGTGGCCTTGCCTACTTTGGCTGCCTCTTCCTTGAGCTTGCGCAAGTCGTTTTCGGAAAGCGCTCCGGTGTCGTACAATACTCTTCCAACGAGAGTGGACTTTCCGTGGTCTACGTGACCCGTGAAAATCAAGTTCAAGTGCGGTTTTCCAGCCATTTTTCGTTTCTACCTCCATAAGATCGGTTTTTTTCCAAAAACGTTTTTCCCTACTTTCTTGCAACGACTAAACGCCGTCATTGCCTGAATCCTCTCGCCGCAATCAAAAACTGCGCTTCAACGAGGACGATACTAAAAATAGCCATGTTAAGCCTTTCTGCTATCTCCACTAATTATCACAACAAGTGTTTAAAAAACTTTCTCGCGCCTTGGATGAAACCGTTTTATTGTTTCGCACGCTTACGTCTTGCGAAGGTGAGTTGTTTTGATTAAAAAAGTGAATAACGGAGAGGCAGTAGTAATTTCGTTGGGCGGCTCGATGCTTTTTGCAAACGGAACAATAGACACCAAATACGTCTCCGACTTTTGCGAACTGGCGAAAAACGTTTATGCAAACGGCTTTCCCATCGCAATAGTAGTAGGCGGAGGAAAGACTGCAGGAATGTACGCCAATGCAGTGCGGGAGCTTACCGAAAGCGAGTTTTACGCAGACCGCCTGGGAATCGACGTAACCAAGCTTAATGCAAAACTTGTTATTGCAACGCTGGGCGACGCCGCCTTTCCGAAAGTTTTGAAAGACATTGACGACGCAGTGCACGCTTTCCGCGAAGGCCTGATCCCCGTAAGCGCGGGATTGTTGGAGGGAATGACTACGGATACTGTTGCCGCTATTTTTGCAGAGCGGTTGCACGCGTGCAGGATAGTGAACGTGACTAACATAGATTACGTGTACGACTCGGATCCGCGCACCAATCCCGAAGCCAAAAAGTTTCTTGAAATGACGCACAAACAACTCGTGCACCTAGCGGACATACACGACGAACGGAAGGCGAGGACGAACTTCGTGTTCGACTCGATTGCAGCCAAGATTGCCGGGCGTTCCAAGATTCCCATCCTGTTCGTCAACGGAAGGAAAATGGACCAAATCCGGAACGCAATAGAAGGAAGGCCGATTGAAGGGACTACGGTGAACACGCCGCGCGAGTGAAAAACAATGAGGCATTGCAGTAATGGCAGTCAAATGCGTTTTGCTTGATGTTGACGGGGTAGTGATTAATTCCGAGATGTTCACCCCGGGCTACGCGAGGAAGTACGGGGTTTCGAACGAGGAAATGCTTCCGTTCTTCGAAGGCAAGTTTCAAGATTGTTTGGTGGGCGAGGCGGACTTGAAGCAAGAAGTTAAGCCGTGGCTTGATAAATGGCGTTGGAACGGAACTGTCGACGGGCTACTGGACTATTGGTTCGAGTCCGAGTCTTGCGTGGATGGCCGGGTCGTGGAACTTGTCGGCAAGTTGAGGAAGAAAGGAATAGCGTGCTGTTTGGCGACCAACCAGGAGAAATGCCGCACAGAATACCTGAAGGAACGCCTGGGTTTCGCAAGGATTTTCGACAAAGTGTTTTCTTCCGCCGAACTGGGTTACAGGAAACCGGAAAAACGGTTTTTCGAATTGGTGACTGCCGAACTTAAAAAGAAGTACGGAATTCTTCCTTGTGAAGTGCTGTTTTTCGACGACTCGCCCGAATGCGTCGAAGCTATGAAAGAAACAGGGTTGGACGCGCGACTATATGAAAACTTCGAGGGCTTTAAGCAGGCGGCGCAATCGTTGGTTTAACGCGGGAAATCACTGCGGTTTTTTCGCCGTTTTTTTCCTGGCTTTACGCGGCGTTTCTTCAAGGGATTGCACGAGTTTTTGGTTGGCTTGACTTTGCGGAATTGTTTTTTGTTCGTACTTGCCGCGCAGCCGTTCGTAAGTGCGTTCGGTGATTCTTCCTTCTATTAGTGCTCGGTCTAGTTTTTCCAGTGCTTCCTCGGGCTTCAGCGGCGCGGAGGAACGCCGGGAAGTGATTTTCGAAAGGAAGAGCGAAAAAAGCAGGATTGCAACAAGGAATGCAGCACCTGCAAATAACAGATTCAGCCAGTTGGGCTGGCCGGTTTTCTGCAGTGAGGTTACGGTCACTAAGGGCGCAGGAGGAATTGTTTGATTGGTTTCGTTCGCACTTGCGTTGGCATTGGTTTCATTGGATTCGCGAACAATAGGTTCGAAGGGAGTGGGCAGCACTAATTCTATTTCGAGTTGCCTAGTGTTTCCTAGCAGTTGGTCGGCGAGACTTTGGAGCTTCAAGGCGTTTTGCAAGTAAGCCGCGGCTCCAGTGCGGTTGTATTCCTGGGCGTTGAAGATTCCGTGAATGAAGTACGCCTGCGCCCACGGCGAAGCCGCATAATTGGGCAGCGCGGTTTCGTTTTCGAGTCCTCTTGAAAGCTGGCGGAGCGTCTTGTTGGCCGACTCGTCGAAGACGTTTGCGTAGGCAATTGCGAAACCGGCGTCGGTTGCGCAGGCAACGTAAGCTGCAGAAGCGCATTCTTCCTGCGCTGCTTCAAGATGCCATTGTATTTCGGCATCTTGGGCAAGCCTTTCGCTTGCTTTTATCCTTTCGATTATCGAATCAAGTAGTCGGCGGGCGTGGTTCCTTGCATTGAGTTCGGTCACGGTTTTTCCTCCGTCGACTTGGCGCGCTAGCAAATCCATTTTCTCCGATGCGTCGAACCAGCTTTTTGCAGACGCGTATTCGGTAATCAGCGAAGCCACCGGGGTTCCGCTTTCAAGTGATTGTTCGATCGAATCAAGCTTCCATTTTGCCCAATAAAAACGCAGTTCCGCTGCGGTTGCCCACTCGATGTTTTTAGTCGTTTTGGGCGTGAAGTTCGAGGATTCGATTTTGTTCCAGAGTTCGTCCAAGAGGGCTTCGAACTCCGTTTTGCTTACGTTGTGCAAGTCTATTGAGCGGAGGTTTATTTCAGTTAGGAATGCGGCGTTGGCCGCAGAGTAGTAATAACCGTTGTCCAGCAGGAGTTGGGCGTTTGAAACCGATTTTTTGATGCCGCGCTCGAATGCGGTTGCAGCTACTTCGCTTCCGGCTTCGGCAGTCAGGTTGATTCCGCGTTTTTCCAAGTTTGCCAAGAGTTCGGCGTAAGTACGGTTTAGTGAATCCAGTTCTTCTTGCGCTATCTGGCGCAGCGGCGCAAGAGCCGGCGAAGGAGTTATTTTTCTTACCGAAAGCGGGGATATCGCGCTTTGGGGGAGCGAAAGCCGGGTTCCAATCTGCGTGAAAAGCAGTTTCACTGCTTCTTCGGCAGTGGCTGCTTCGGCAACCTGGGTTTTTCCACTCGATTTTTCGCGGCCGTATTCGACGTAGTCGAAGTCGTCGAAAGCGCTTTGTCCTTTTGAAATGACTACGAGAGTAATGTTGTGGCTTATTGCCGCATCCAGTTTTTCCTTGACTCCTCCGACGCCGCCGAGGCTACCGTCGTCTTCAACGGTTGCGGTTATTGTTGCATCTGAACGCACCCTACGGCTAGAGAGCTCGGCGTAAAACAATAGGGTCATTGCCGCTCCGCCTGAAGACCCGTCAACAGCCGAAGCGTCGGTGTGTATGGAAACTCTGAAGTCGTAGGCAGAAAGGCTTTTGTTGGCAAGCCGGGCTGCGAGCTGTGCTGCGGTCTTGATGGACTGCTGGGTATCGGTGTTTATCAAAGGCGAGATTTCAACGCTTATTTTTCCGGTTCCTAACGACGCGGAAACGGTTATTTCAGTAAGCAAGCCGTGTTGCTCGCCGTCTACTGCTGGAACGTTCATTGACGAAAGCGCGGCAGTAAAGGCGGCGAATAACGCGATAAACAACAGAGTTTTAGTGAACCTAACCAAATTCGCCACCTGCTTTTAAATGCAAGAACGTCACTTGCCCAGCATTTTCTTGAGCGCACGGTAATCCGATTCCGCCATTGCCAAAGAAACGCATTCCTTGTTTCCAAACAAGTCGTAGTAAGTGAACGCCACGCCTACCTTACCCAACGCAAGGTCTTCAACTTTGTTCACGCCTGCAACATACGCCTTCTTTATACCCACCGGTTTTCCACCAGCGCATAATACTACGTCATCTTCTCCTAATTCCACGCGGCCGCTAGCGCCGTCTAGACTATGGACTGCAAAACGCTTCCTTTCAGACGCCATCAAACCACCCTTCTTCCCGTCCGCCGCGCGACAGGTTCAAACCGCGTTAATAGGTTAAAACGAAACCAATCATTTAAATTGACGGGTTTAATAAAAGCGTTTGTTTTACATGAACGAAAGAATAAATCCGTGGGGCGACGACTTGTGCTCCGACTACTCCAACCTATTCAAGGAATTCGGGCTCCAGCACGCAAGCGACGGTCTTGTTGCGCGGCTACCCAATCCCAACCGCTTGTGGCGGCGCGGCATAGTTTTCGCCCACCGCGACTTTGACAAGTTTCTCAACTCGTTCGAAAAAGGCAAGCCGGTTGCGGTAATGAGCGGAATAAAGCCCACAGGCGACTTTCACTTGGGCAGCAAGCTTACTGTCGAACAAATAATTTACTGCCAAAAAGCGTTTTCAGGCAAGCTGTTCTACTGCATTGCCGACTTGGAAGCATTTGCCGACAACGGGCAATCGCTGGAAACCAGTGCAGAACACGCGATCCAAAACACGGCCGACCTGCTGGCACTGGGAATGGACGAACGTAACGCATTAGTCTACAAACAAAGCGAAAACAAAGCAGTTTCCAACCTGGCATTCATAGCCGCCCGCAAGACCACCCTGGCAACACTTGACGCCATTTACGGCCACCAGAACCTCGGATTATACTTTTCTGCACTAATGCAGTCAGGCGACATCCTCCAGCCACAACTAAAGGAATTCGGCGGCCCAAAGCACGTCGTAATCCCAGTTGGAATAGACCAGGACCCGCACATCCGGTTGTGCAGGGACTTAGCGCAAAAAATAGACCCGCACTTCCTGCCTCCTGCTGCAACCTACCAACGGCTGTTCCGCAGCTTGGACGGCACGACGAAAATGAGCAAACGCGACCCATTAAACGTCATTTCCCTAAACGACGAGCAAGAACTAATCAAAAAGAAAGTCATGCGCGCTCTGACCGGCGGACGCGCGACAGCAGAAGAACAAAAACGGCTGGGCGGAGAAATCGAAAAATGCGTTGTCCACGAACTAATGTTCTTCCACTTCCAAGACGACGACATGGCACTTAAAAAATTCCAGGAACGTTGTACAAGCGGCGGCATCTCCTGCGGCGACTGCAAGAAAGAAGTTGCGCAAAAAATCTGTTCTTACTTAAAGAACTTCCAAGAACGCAAGAAAAAACTATTGCCAAAAGCAAGGAAAATGCTGGAAAAACAGTGACCGGCAATCCTCGCCGGGTTTGCCTATCTCTGCCTTTCCGCCCGGACTACTATTTAACACCAAATTCGGCGTCAACCGGCATTTTGGCTAAAAAATAGTGTTAATACGCAGTTGAAGTGGTCGGTTGTTTTTTTTTCGCGTTTACACTTGCGCGAGCAGTACGGCGTAGTTTTTTCCGTAGTGTTTGGCGCAGGCCGGGCAGGTGGGGTAGTAGAAGTAGGTTTTTTTGATGGCCTTGTTTTTGGAGACTGCGTATTCGTTCATTTGCTTGATCCACTCGCCGGTATTGGAGTAGTCGCCTTCGAAGACTTTAGACAGGAAGGTTCCGGTGATGTGGGTCATTTGCGTGTTTGGGACTTCCTTGGATGTTGCGATGTAGATGTCGGCGCCGAAGAGAGAGTTGGAGTCGTAGAGCATTAGAGGCTTGTCTGCGAGCGCTTGCGCGGCGGCTATTTTTTCCATTGTTTTCTTCATTACGCCGTCCATGTTCAACGGAATGTGGAAGAGGCAGAACACGTGTTCTTTAAGGAACAGCTTTTCCTTCAGGGTGACTTCTTTTTCGTTCCAAGGCTCGGGGTCGAACGTCGGGCAACAGCCGGTTTCCGGGTCGTAAATCTTGTCTAACGCCATTTTGTCCATCGCCTGCAATGCAGCAAAGCCGCTTTGTTTTTAGTTTAGCACCAGTCGTTCCAGTAGAGTTTCTGGGTTTTTTGGTAGTAGTTCGAGCCTAGCGGTAGGAAGTATATGGATGCGGTTGTCGAGCCGGGTTCTACGCCGATTATGAGGCGGTGGCCGGAGTAAACTCCGTTTGTGCCGTACCTGAATGCTTGGGGTTGGTCTGCGCGTAGCAAGTAATAGGTTTCGAGGTTGAGTGAAGCAGTTGCGCTTAAAGGAAGCAGGTAGTTCTCTCCTTGAACCGCGGTTATTTCCGAGCCAGCTATTGAAATGCTTGAAGCAGGGTAAGACGGTGAGTTTGGCGAGTTGGATTGCCAGTAGTTGATTGTCGACCCGTCGAAGAAGAACGCGATTTTAGGAGAGTACGCGGGAGCTCCGTCGTCTGCGCGGGTTGCTGTGAAGCCTTCTTGGTTTGAAACCGAAAGCATTATTCCTTGGACTTCACTGGTGGGAATTACTTGCAGCCTGCAGTCTTCGTTTACGGGGCGGGGCGTGGAAACTGGAATCGGGGTTGCGCTGAATTCCGGAAATGACGGAGTTACGATTGCTTTCGTGCTTGCTTGGCCACGGGCGAGGTATTGTTCGTTGTTTGCTTGGGGCAAAACGGGTTGGCTGAATACGTACCAAGCGCAGATTATCCCGACTAGGATTATCATCACTACCACAATCAGGGTAGCGTTGTCGAACGCAGGTTTTTCGCGTCGTACTGTAGCGTGTTTTCGTGTCTTGTGTTTCACTCGGAATTACCCCCTCTGCGCTTTTTTTTGAAAAAAACAATTAAGAGTGGGCGGACAGGAGATAAAAGCGTTTCGTAATCACGGCAGGCAAGCTCGCACGACAAGACGCTTGTTAGCGCAGTTGTTTTGTAAGCTAGCGTTTGAGGAGTTCGTGTTTGTCGGCTTTCAAGAGCCTGGGAACCCACGGCGGGCGCAGCCGTTGTTCTACTGAGTAAGCGCCGAGTTTGGTGATGGTATAAAAGACAACTGAAACGCCTGCGAATACAAAAAATACAGTGAATATTTTCGACACGTCGTGGGTAGGGTGCATGTCGCCGAAACCGACGGTAGTCAGAGTTGTTGAAGAAAAGTAGATTGAATCGATCCAGCTCCAGCCTTCAATGAAGTGGTAGGCTGTAGAACCTATTGCTATTAGTAGAATGGTGGCTGCAATTCCGCGCATTACGTTGGATTGGAATGCCTCGTTATGGCCCGATGAATAAGGAACTCCTATTTGACCGTGGTTTTGAAGGGCGGATTCCTCGTTTTGGACTGGCTGTTCGTATTGTTTTGACCGGGGCATTACTGAATTAAACTACGAAAGAGGATATAAGGTTTTTGTGTTTTTTCAGGCCCGCCAGTATTTTTTGGTGCGCACAAAATTCTTTTGCGCTTCGAGAAGATCGGAGTAATAGTCTTCGTCGGTTTGCCTGAGGTTTTTGAGCACGCGCGCAGCTGTTTCGGGTCCGACTCCATAGGTTTCGAGCGCTTCTATTGCCTTGCGGCCGTATGCGTTTGAAAGCGAAGCAACCCTAAGGGCCTCTTTGTATTGGGCGCGTTCGGATACGGAAAGGGTTTTGCGGCCTGCCTTTTTTTCAAGTACTTCGGCGTACTTGCCCAAGGTTACTTGAGACGACAAGCAGTAGGGACAAATTGGTTCTGGGGGCACTTCGCTTAGTTTGCGCGAAAATTTTTTGGCGCAGTGGGCGCAGGCTAGCTCGGTTTTTTTCAGAAGAAGGTTGTCTTTGAATGCCTGCACTATTTGCGCAGTCGGTTCGGGCGGCGCGAAGAGTTCGCCGTAACCGGTGAATTCCAGGAAGTCTTTGGCAAGCGACGAAAGCTTTTTTGCGTCCGCGTCGTGGGTCTGCAAGGTTATTTCGTGCGAGCGCAGGCCGGAAATCAATTCCGCGACTTCCGAAACGGCAAACTTGTCATGCAACAGTTCCGCAAATGCTTCGCGATAGGCCAGCGAGTCTTTTTGGGTCTCGACAATCCGCTGCAGGCTAAGCGCATGCAGTTGCGCGTCTTTGGATATGAAACCACTTCGTTTTGCGGCATGCAGGAAACGGAAGAGAAACAACGAGGTCTTTGGCAGAGTATTAAGCAATATTTTTTCAGTGTTTTCGGGTGTGAGTTCGTGCAGGATTGCAACAAACCTTTGCACCGGATACGGTTTTGGGAACTCGAATGCAATCAGGTAAGCCGAGGGCCGGCTACGCACTGACGAACCGATTGAAGCCGAAAGCAGTGCCGAGAGCACGTGGGCAAGGCAGGCGTTTGCCTTGCTGCCGTTGAACGAATGCAGGATTATGAAGTTTCCAAACGACTCTGCAACCAATGCGCGGGGCGAAGGGACGAACGCGTTTTTCTGGCGCAAAGCAAACCATTGGAGCCTATATACAGCAACGTCCGAAAGCAAATACCCTCGTTTGAGCCATGCTTCAACGGGTCTAAAAAATAAAGCAAGAAGTTCCGCAGTCTCTTGCGCAATTGAATTAGGCACGGGAATCCGTTCGCCTTCCCACTCGGGAATCGCAGCCGATGCATCGTCGGTCCGCTCGGCAATCAACTCCTGGTCTTGAAGGTCCAAAACGCGTCAGGGCCTTCCGCGGGCAATGAACGTACCGCCCGGAGAAAGGGAGGAAACGAATTCCTCGTGCAGCACTGCAACGTGCTTGCGGGTTGCCGCGTCGATTACGAAAAACCTTTTCTCATCCGGAATCGTGCTCAAGTTTTCGTAGTAGTACAACAACGTGCGCAAACGCTTTGAAATCACGCCTTCTTTCAACGAGATGATGCGCCAGAGGGCAAGCTGTAAAAGCACGGAATCAAAGTCTTCATGAGCCAGTGAAGCAAAAGGCCACGCGCGAGTGACTATCCCGAAGGCTTTTTCAGCAGTAACGGAACCGAAGTCCAAAGCGATGCCGGCAACCGCGTGCGCCAGCACGTCCAAAGCATTCTTGCGTATTGCAATAGGCTCGCAATAGGCTCGAGCTCGTTGGCAACCGCCTTGCGCGCTACTACCGCGCATTCTGCGGCATCCAACGCGTCAACTGCAACAACCACTCCCTTGGGTGCCAAGTGCCTGCAGTGGCCGCTGCGGCCAACGCGTTGCACTAACCTGCTTGTTTGGCGGGGCGAAACGTATTGGATAACCAAATCCACGTCGCCAACGTCTATCCCCAGTTCCAAAGACGAAGTGCAGACGATCGCCTTGAGTTTCCCGTGCTTAAAACGGTCTTCGGTTTCAACACGCGCGTCTTTCGAAAGAGAAGAGTGGTGCACTGCGATTTTGCCCTTAAGTGACGGAATTAACGAAAGCAACGAACCCATGCCTTCGGCAAACGAACGCGTGTTAACAAACAACAGCGTTTTCTTGTGTTCGTCTATCAAACGCGCAATCAACTCCGCTTTTGCAGCGGTTTCCTTTCCCGGCTTCTCGGAAGGGAACTCGACAACGAGCTGCAACTGCCTTGCGCCGTCAGTGCGGACGACTCTTGCTAAAGGCGAAAGGAACGCTGCGACTTCGCCGGCATTGCCGACAGTCGCACTCAACCCTATTGTCTGGAACGCCCTGCTTTTTTCGTGCAGGCGTTCTAAAGAAAGCGACAACTGCAATCCGCGTTTGCTTGAAGCCAGTTCGTGCACTTCGTCAACCACTACAAAACGCACGTTGGCAAGCGAGTCCTTAAGCTTGGGCGCAACAAGCATGCTTCCAAGCGTCTCGGGAGTGGTTATCATCAACTGAGGAGGGTTGTCGCGTTGCTTGCGGCGCTCGGAATAAGGCGTGTCGCCGTGGCGCACGCCCAGCGTTATTCCAAGTTCCTTGCACCAAAACGAAAGCCGCTCGAGCATGTCGCGGTTCAAAGCACGTAACGGCGTGATGTAAATCGCTTGAATGCCGTTTGCATTACCCCCTTCTTTTGCTTCAACGAGTTTCGAAAGAATAGGAAGGAAAGCAGTTTCGCTCTTTCCAAAACCAGTAGGCGCAATTACCAAAACATCCCAGCCTACGGCTATTGCAGGAATAGCCTTCAGTTGAATCCCCGTAAGCTCGGTAAAGCCCTTCTTTTTTGCAGTCGCCACTACTTCAGGGCGCAAAACGGCTTGCATCACCTGCTATTGAAAATGCAACTAAATAAAACGGCCTGCCTAACTTAAACGCGCGGATTAAAAAAAAGCGTTTATTCCGCCTAGGAAACGCGCACGGTCTTTATTTGAGTTTTACTAGTATTATTCATGAACTTAAGGGCAAAACTGGATGCGGGAAACGATTCGGCAAGCCGTTGCAAGGGCAGTTTAACCAACGCAATTGTTTCTCTAGCCGGTTTTACTTCAAATAACTCAGGAACTATATTGTCAGGATGCATGGCGTGCAATTCAACTTCGAAACCTTCTTTCCTCAAGCGCTCTGCAATTTGTTCTGCCAAAGGCACGAATAGGAAATGCCGTTCAACTCCCTGCAAAGCATGAGCCGCATCGGTAACCCGCAGCGCTCTAATGCGCCTGCAAAGGACTTCCTGCGCGTGGTCGTGCAATAACGCGGCCAACCGCAAGTCTTTTTTACACGTTTTTTCAGTCCGCAACCTGGAACGGATTACCTCCTCTTTTGGAATCAACAGTTTATTGGATATTCTTCCATCCTGTATCGTCCGCAGAATACCCGCGGCTTTTTCTTGCAAAATCACATTCGCCGCTCTTGGATTAACTCCGTAAACTCCGTAATAACTGCCTTCGAGTTCAAGAAATTCCCAAACTTTAGTAAGGGTCGCAACGCCAATTTTTCCTGCATGCTTACCAACCCAACGATTCAACAATTCCCTGCGTTGACGCGCGGTTACTTCCCTGTTTCCGCCCACGTTATGAACGTTGTCGTCAATGAAAAGCGTTTTCTGGATAGGATACAGCAACAGTTTCAACTTCTTGCCCTTTTGTTCAATCAACACTTTCGCAAAAGCCGAGTTAGGCAAATGAGCCACGCCCCTTATTGAATAAGCCGTGCCCTTTGGAAAATACCAAGTACGGTAACCCGCGTAAGAACTGCCGAAGTCTCCCGCGTTTTCAGGAGGCTTAAGCATTAAGACAAACTGGCGGTACTCGCTTCCTTGAGTCAGAGAAGAAAAGAA
Source organism: Candidatus Micrarchaeota archaeon CG1_02_51_15 (assembly GCA_001871495.1). Classification (GTDB taxonomy): domain Archaea; phylum Micrarchaeota; class Micrarchaeia; order Norongarragalinales; family UBA8480; genus UBA8480. Next base: position 8,008 of record MNVG01000042.1, on the reverse strand, counting down.
AGCAGGTTCGCAACGCTTGCGAGGATTGCTTGCAAGCCTCGGCCGCAATACTGCAAAAGATTTTGTTTTCCTAAGCCCTTCAAGCGACGCGGATTCAACGGTCTCGCGTATTATCCTATTAGCCAATTCAACTTTCCTATCAGTCAAATTAAATTACCTCTCGCATGCTACAATTCATCCCAATGAAAACAAGTTCGCAAGACCCGCCAATAGCGCGAAGTGTATTACCTTCGATGCGAACAGGAATACAACGAATTTTTTGAAACTCATTTTCGAAAGCCCCGCAAGGAAAGTCAACGGGTCAATCAACGGAGACGCCGGAAGGACGCCGAACACTATTATCGCCCACGGCCCGTAAGCGTCAACCGTCTTGCGGGCCTGCTCCAAGTCCTTTTCCTTAACAAACCGCAAGACGAACTTTTCCCGCAGCAGTAGCGCAATAGCATAGTTTACCAACGAACCCAAAAAAGACGCGACAACCGCAACGACAATCAAAAGCAGCAAATCAGTTGACAATACCGCCGAGTAAGTAAAGACAATGTCAACAGGAAACGGAATCAACGAACTGCCCAAAAAAATCAATGCAAACGTTCCAACCAAACCATATTGGACAACCAAAGACTCGAAAGACGAAAACGCCGACGGAAAAAACGAGGCAATCCCTTCAAGTGCAACCAAAGCCAGCAACAAAAAAACAAAGCCCGCCAACGCGGTCTTCACCAAGTCATTCTTCAAGAAAAACCCCTAATACGGCTAAAAGAAATCCCGCCTAATTAATACATTGCATCAAACAAGTCGGACTTAGTAACAACGCCTTTAAACCTGCCTTTTTCCGCAACCAAAACCAACGAACAATGCTTCAACAACCCTGCAAGAGCGCCAAGCGGCATTGAAAGCGAAACAACCGACGGCGCCTCCGCCATCACTTCGCCGACATTCTGCTTAGAGCCCCGCGAAAGCGCGTCCAACAAAACCCCTTCGGTAACCAAACCAACCGGTTTGTCATCTTCAAGCACAGGCACCTGCGAAATCGCGTTGCTCTTCATTTTAGTTACAGCCTGCCTAAGTGAATCGCCTACCAAAAGCCAGAGCACCTTCCGATTCATTACTTCGCCAGCAGTCTTCTCGTCTTTTTTTCCCACATTAGCCAACACGCCGAAAATCCTTGAGACAACAGCATAACCCGGTTCAATCCGACCCGACTCTATTTTAGCTACAAGCGACTGCGAAACACCGGCTTCACGCGCAAGCACAGCCTGGCTTAAGCCTGCCTTCCTCCTCAAAATACCTATTTCGGAAACATCAGGAAACACAAAAACACCTCATTATTCTTTTAGGAATAAAACTGTCACGAGATATTATTAATAAGCTTCGTGAAAGAAGTTGCGTTGTTCTTTAAATGCGTATCAGAGCACGAATGGAACGGAGGTTTTTTGAATTATGGCAATATCGCTACCCAAAGGAAGTTACCTCTTTACTTCCGAATCAGTCACCGAAGGGCACCCTGACAAAGTGTGCGACCAAGTGTCCGACGGCATCCTCGACGCGATTTACGCCAAGGACCCGCAGGCACGCGTTGCCGTAGAAACGCTTGCCAGCACGGGTTTGGTTATAGTTGCAGGCGAAGTAACCACCACTTGCTACATTGACGTGCAAGACACTATTAGGAAAACGATTAAGGAAATCGGCTACTCCAACCCCGCTTATCACTTCGACTTCGACTCGGTTGCAGTTCTAGTCGCAATCCACGAACAATCGCCCGACATCGCCCAAGGAGTAGTGAAGCAAAGCGAGGAAGAACAAGGAGCAGGCGATCAAGGGCTCATGTTCGGCTACGCAACAAACGAAACCCCCGAGTACATGCCACTGCCCATAACGCTTGCACACAAGCTCGCCCAACGCCTTGCCGAATGCAGGAAGAAAAAAATAATTCCGTGGCTAAGGCCGGACGGCAAGTCGCAAGTGACAATAGAATACGAGAACGGCAAAGCCAAGCGCGTGCACACGGTAGTAATAGCAACCCAACACGACCCCGAACCGTCCAACGAAGAAATAAACAAACGCATAACCGAAGACGTCATAAAACCAGTTTGCGAAAAATGGCTTGACGCAAACACAAAAATACACATCAACGCAACCGGCCGCTTCGTACTCGGCGGACCCGCAGCCGACACCGGAGTAACCGGACGAAAGATAATAGTGGACACTTACGGCGGCCAAGGCTCGCACGGCGGCGGCTGTTTTTCCGGCAAGGACCCGTCCAAAGTCGACCGCAGCGCATCTTACATGGCCCGCTACATAGCCAAAAACCTGGTTGCAGCAGGGCTTGCCGACCGTTGCGAAGTACAACTCGCCTACTGCATAGGCGTACCCGACCCAGTATCCGTACTCGTCTCCTGCCACGGAACCAACAAAGTTCCTGAAGAAAAACTGGTCGAATTAGTACGAAAGCACTTCAGATTAAAGCCGGCGCACATCATCCGCGACCTCAACCTACGCAGGCCAATCTACAAGAAGACCGCCGCGTACGGACACTTCGGGCGCAACGACCCTGACTTCACATGGGAAGCTACGGACAAGGCCGCTGCACTCAAGAAAGACGCCGGACTATAATATAGTACGCAAGAGGCAATCCGAAAAACAAGAGGGGAGCAACCCCTCCCTTCTTTTTTATACTTTTCAACAACGGCATGCAACCCATTGTTTCGCAGGCCTTAAAAACAAGAACGCACCAAATTCTTTCCGTTATTTTAAGTGGGCGAGTAGCTTAGTCTGGTTGGAGCACCCGACTGATAATCGGGCGGCCAAGGGTTCAAATGAAATCCCTTTTTCTTTCCCAAAAGAAAAAGGTCTTTCAATACCCCAAAAAGAAAGGGAACTTGCAGTCCCCTTTCGACTGGGAAAGGAAAATCCCTTCTCGCCCACTCTTTTTTTTCAACTTTTCCCAAAACGAATATAAACCCTTTGGGTGTAATTACTTCCGAAAATAATTCGGCCGTAAACGCGGTTTAGGGAAAAATATTTACGAAAAAACAGAGAAGGAGAGCAAAAAGTGAATAAAGTAAACAACAATAATAGCCAGAATAATTGCGCCAATAACCGCGCAAGTAAAAAACCTAATTTTATAAAAAGCTTCTCCGTCCTCCTCGGCCTGTCGTTCTTTCTCCTCATACTAAGCGGGTTCTCCTCCCCTGCGATAATCTCCCAGTCCTGCACTGAAACCAACTATACTGAAACCGTCATCACTCCGTTAGGAACTCATAATGTTAACGTATCTACTTTGAACGATCGTTGCAGTTACTTCGGAAAAAATGGCACGGTATATACTAATGTCACAGTAATCCAAGACAACAATTTGCCTATCCTTGATGCCAATTTTTCGCAGTACCTGAACATTTCGGGGTCTGTGATTAATACGAGTATAAATTTAACTACTTTGATCCTTGATGCGGGCACGTGGAAAATGGTCCAGAATCACACGATGTTCTTCTGGCAGTTCAACAACAACTTCTCTTGGATGAGCGGCGAAGTCAAGCAATTCAGGACTGATTATTATGTTGCTGAAAACTACAACGATTCGCCGAAGTTCAACGTTACCAGTTACTTCAATTTCTCTCCTGTTCTAAGTCAATACAGCCCCTCTCCGCTTCACATGTACGCTTATGCCAACCCGGACGCAAACTGCACTACCTTCGTAGGCGGGGGAAACTGCACCAACACGGCAGTTAATTATACTGGCAACGTGAGCACGCCTGATGTTGCCACCCTAAATCTCAATTCAATCTACTTGGTGGCTCCTGCAGATCCGAGCAATCCCTATTTCTGGTATCAAAATATGATCGGATATAACATTTCTGCGGTGTTCGTTTCAAATAATACTTCGCCTATAAACAGCAGCAAGGCAGGCGCATGTTTTTCACTTAATTACAGCGACCCAGCGGCCTTTAATGCAACTAATAAGACAGTTAACGCATCCGGCTTGGGGTTCTGTTTTCCAATATATAACATCACTAATGACATTGTCGCATATACATTCATTAACGTCACCGAGTATATCCCTCCCGTAAATGACGCATCTCCGGCCACGATAATAATCAGCACGCGCTTGGACGCATATAACCAAAATATAGTGTCGGGCAATGACCCTGTATTCGATACCTCTCTTCACAATATCACGATTAACCTCACGGGTATTTACTATGCGGCAGTTACGGGTCAGACCGTAGATGCTTACAATTCAACCAGCCTATCCGCAGTTGTTTCGTCCAATGTTACGGTCGGCGGCTACTGTATGTTCACCAACCTGCATAGTGAAAACTATACCTTCGTAGTCCGCAACGCCTCGGCGGCTACTTATAATGTGACTCTCCCGGGCCAACTTATAAACGGCACGCAAATTAATTATTTGATTAATATTACGGGTTATGACGATGGCATTCCGAACGCCACTATCAACACTCCTTTTGCCGCAAATTATTCTGACGGGTTGCAGACATTAAACGTAACGCTATACTCCGTAGGCGGATCTTCATTAAACCTTTCAACGCTCGCCATAACGGTTAGAGACGTACAAAACAATACGATGGTTGATTTCGATGCACAAAACCTTTCGTGCATCAACCTCAGTACTTCGAGTGCAGAGTGTGTAAATAATATGGTTAACTATACTGGCCAACGTACTTACGAGATAAACGTTAGAATGGCTGATAATGCTGGCAACTGGAACAACAGTGCGGGAAGCAGGAATTTTACAGTAGACGGAACCGCACCAAACTATGTCGTGGTATACTCGCCGGTAGTCGACGAGGTAATTTATAATATGGTCGGTGGTCGTTATTTGAACCACTCGGAATACGATGCAATTGGAATCAATGCAACTTGGTACTCCTTGGACGGCGGCGCGAATACTACTCTCTCTTCGAACATCTCCCTCTACACTTTTGCCGATGGAGTCCATGCTATAAACGTGTGGGTAAACGATTCTGTCGGAAACATAAATTCGACTGGAAATATTACTTTCCGTTTGGATGGTCGGGGTCCTGTTGTTTCCATGGCTATGGTGAATATGACTAATGCTACCAATTCGTCTACCTTGAATGTGAATGTTTCGCTTTCGGAGCCTGGGTCGAACGTTACTTCGTGTAATGTTACTGTTGGTGCGGATGCATTGATGGCGGGAACCGTTTCGGGAGGTTATTGTAATGCCACGTATAACCTTTCCGGTTTTGTTGGCGGTAATTATACGATTAACGTGACCGCTATAGACTACTATGGCAACCACACTTACAAGCAACCACACTTACAACGATTCATACTCAGTATCATTAGATAGCACGTCTCCCTCATTGTGGGTAACTAATCCGACTTTAAATCTGATATATACCAATATCAGTTACGCGAGCCTCAATTACTCGGCATCGGATGCAAGTGGAATCAACGCGACTTGGTATGCTCTTGACGGCGGCGCAAACACTACGTTGGTTGCGAACATTTCGCTCGCGGCAATCAGCCAAGGGCTTCACACTATAAACGTGTGGGCAAACGATTCAAGTAACAATACTAATACTACTGGAAATATCACTTTCAGATTCGATACGGCGGGCCCGGTAATAATCTTGCTCAACTCTAATGCTACTCCAAGCAAGAATACGTCATATGTACTGATAAACGCGTCAGTAGTGGATGCGGGATCGAACGTAACTAACTGCACTATAAAAATCGGCGCTAGCGCCACTCAAAACAGTACGGTTTCAGGTTATTACTGTTATTACAACTATTCGCTTACTGGATTAGTTGATGGTAACTACACTATCAACGTGACTGCGACTGATCATTATGGCAATATGACTTACAACGATTCATATGTTGCACAATTGGATAGCACGTCTCCTATTGTTCTGCTGCCTTATTATCTGAATGCTTCCATTCGCAAGAATGGCGCAACCTTGGTGCTAAATGCGTCGATCACTGATGATTCGGTAAACACTAGCACTTCTTGCGAAGCGTTTATTAATGGAACTTCGGTAGCCAATGCAACCTATTCTAGTACTTTCTGTAATTTCACAATAACTGTTCCTTCTTATGGTAATGACGCTAACTTGTCGATAAACGTCACGTTGACAGATCTAGCCGGAAACCGTGGCTACAACTCAACGACTATGCTCGTGGTGGATAATACGTATCCGAGCGTAACTGTAACTTCTCCGACTTCATTGCAAATAGTAAGCGGGGATTATGTGCATGTCAATGGTTCGGCAAGCGACACGAACGGCGGTAGGTATGCAGTATATTACCGTTATGGTACTTCCGGGTCAGTGTGGAACTTAATCTATTCGGGCGACCTACCAGTTTCTGCCTCAAACTATACTAATTGGAATACTAGCGCGGTTCCCGATGGGTATTACACTCTTAATGTTACGGTGACTGACAATGCATCCAATATTAACAGCGCGACGGTAGTGGTTCAAGTAAACAATACTGGCTTGGTCTCGACCCTTACTGTTCCTACTAGTGGAGCATATGCGGGCTTGGCTACTGTGAGTGGCGCGGCTTATAACCAAAGCGGTACATTCGCTAGCTACAACATTACCGTTGAAAACACGACTCGTGTTTTCTCGTTGATTAATTCCACTACTTCGAACACTTCTTTCTTAACCACTTGGAACACAAGCGAGTACCAAGACGGTAATTATTTAATAAGATTATTGGTATTCAACTCGGCTGGGAAAAACGCGACTGCAATGGTTTATGACTTGCAAGTGGATAACACGGGTCCGGGGGCTTCATCTCCGAGCGTTACGCCTTCTGCGGGCGGCATCTCCCAAACTTATTCATTTACTGTAAACCTTACAGATGCAGGAAGCACTGCAATAAGTTCGGGCAGTGCGTTGTTCTACAACGACAGTAGTACTTCTTCGTGTACGCTTACGCAGGTAACTGGAGCAACCTACGCGTGTAACGTGTCACTTATTACTGCTGGCCAGTACTATTTGGTGAATGTAACTGCAAGAGATTCGCTTTGGAACAACTACTCCACTAACTTTACATTGGAGCAATTCAACGTTTCAGTGAACAACTACACTTATAATATTTCGAGTTACTCTGTGGCTCCCAGGTCGTTCACGTCTGCTGGAACTACTTGGATTAGTGGTTATGTATATTATGCCTATGCCAACGGTTCCAGCAATGGCACGGGGGTGAATAACGCTTCACTTACGCTAAGCGGATGTGCGTCTGGTACGATTTACGCCAATTCAACCGGATTCTTCAATACTTCATTCGCAGTTTCCTCAGGATGTACGCACACTATAACCGTAACAGGAACTGCAGTCTACGCAAGTTCGTCGATATCGGTCGGTCCAAGCGGCGGGTCTTCCTCGTCTTCAACCGGAACTAACGCACTGCCGACAACGACTCAAGCCACCGAGTCTGTTGAAACAGAAGCAGTAGTTGTTGAACCTGTTGTTGCCGAACGCCAGGAACAGAGTTTGGACGAGAACTCGCGAGTACAAGGGACTTTCACGCCCACTAGTTCTTCGTTCACCGTCTCCTATCAAGCGAGTGCGAACGGGTTCCAAGGAAGGTTGACTTTCAGGATGCCTTTCGACTACGCGGACTACCAGAACGGCTTGATAAGCTTGAGTCCCGTGCCTTCGCGCGTACTGCCTGGAAGCGTGATAGCCGAGTACGACGAAGTAAACCTTGCGCCTAGGCAGGAATTCAATGTAAGGGCAATTGTAATGAAGCCTATGGACAAGAGTGTAATCCAGCAGTTTGCCGCGCCGGTCGCAGTTCCTGCAGCGCCCACGCCTGAACCCACTCCGTACTCTGCTGTAAAGCCTGCGTCGAAAGGGTCTGCCGGAGACTACCTTGCACGTGGTTCTAGCGGCCAAGTCGCGCAAGCCGGCTCCGACTACCTGTTGCCCATAATTGTAGTGATAGTCTTGATTGCGGCAGGCGTGGCGTACTGGATGTACTCGCATAATAAGAAACGCTAGAATCTCCCTTT
>MNVG01000034.1 GCA_001871495.1 Candidatus Micrarchaeota archaeon CG1_02_51_15 | reverse complement strand
ACGCCGAATTTTTCGATCCAAGCGGTAAAAAATTCATGCTTTCCAGTCATCAGATTATGAGCATTCTATTACTGGGGTATGTAGCACACTACGAAGGGTTGTTCGATTTACTTGATATGTTTATTGATTTCAACTTAATGGGACGAAAACTGTCCAAATCAAAAAAATTTAACTACTCGGCAAACGGCGTTAAAAACAGGCTGATTCGGGAGTATATGGGGGGCAAACTTTTTGGAGGCGCGGATAGTAACCTAAGAAATGCTATTGCTCATTTTAGCTATGTCTTAGATGGTGAGGGAGTTCACTATAAAACCGAGGGGAGGAATGAAACCGTCTTATCTTTGTATGATTTCTTTAATGAGCGAAATAAGCGGTTAAACATTTCGCTTAATGCAGTGTGGATTTATTTGACGATGATCGAGCTCGGCGGCGAGTCTCTGCTTCCGTTTGAAGAAATTAAGAAAACAGTGTTTCCAAAGTTATCCTAGAAAAATAGAAGGAAGTTAGTTTCCTTTTTAATTGTCGGGATAATGTGATTAGGTATGCAGTTTGATTTATTCGGCAATTTTGCTTCAAGGTTCGCAGTTCGTAATAAAATACTCAGTTTAATCTTCTTGATATCGGCTTTTCTTTGTTTGGTCGTTGGAGTAGTTTTCGATTTTTACCTTGCCTTGTTCATTAGCATAATATTGTTACTTATTGCGGGCGCATTCGCATCAATATCAACAACTTGGGGTTTGGGTGCAAAGGGAGAAGATAAAGTAGCCAAAGAATTGGAAAAACTTGGCGATGATTATCGGGTAGTAAATGATTTTCACTTTGCATTTGGTAATATAGACCATATAGTTATAGGAAAGAACGGAATCTTCGCAATTGAAACCAAAAATTGGCAAAGCAAATCAAGTATGTTGGACGGGAATTTAGCCGAGGGGGCGTCAAAACAAGCGGCGCGAAATGCTTGCGAGCTTAACAAACTAATCCAAGAGAGCCGTGTGTTCTCAAGTAACTTCGTGCCGTGGGTCTTTTCGGTAGTTGTTTTTACTAATGCAGCGCCGGTTGTTAGTCCTGAAAAAACGCAGACAACTTCAGTGTCATGCGAACAACTTTGTTCCTTTATCAAAGATAATAAAAGCAGAATTAAATTGTCGCCAAATGAAGTCAGTAGCCTTTTTGGTTACCTCTCGAACGATTTCGTCGCGTCGTCTAAAAGAATGTCCTTTGAGGAACTAAGGGACAATCGTATTTTTCAAAACTATTTACAGTATATTCTGTTCGGGATAGTTTTTGGCGTTTTCTTTAACTTCGGGGTTTATCTGATTTATCCATCCATTTGGGATTTGGGCGAGTTTGTACGTGACGTTATGCTTCATGGCATAATCGTGTTTGTAATGGGTAAGCTGCTGTTCAATTTATTTGAAATAAGGCTGAAAGAAGCCATCTTAAGAGTTTCTTGCGTCTATTTCGTGGTTTACCTGCCGTTATTCGTAATTGCAACGATTGTCACTAACGGGGCGCTATTTGATCCGTTAAACGTAACGGAATTTGCGATGCGCTTTTTAGTCATCGTTTTTGCCGTGCTGGTTTATAGAATGTTGAGGTTAAAGTTACCAGATTAATTGTAATTGGCCTGTCCTGAAATGCACGTTAGGTGAGGCGTAGGGGGTGTTTAATCAAATGATTATGGCAATTGAAGAATTCAAAGCCCTCTTAGAGAGTAAGCGAAGAATATTGAGACTGACCATACACGCACAGGAACAAGCCGAAAAACGTATTATTCCTTTTCAAGTCATAGAGCGCGACTTGCTTCACGAACAGCCTGTCTTGGTTGTAGAGCAATCATGTGAAACGCAAAACGAAAGAAAATTCGACGTCTATTATCCCCAATCAGGAGTTTATTTTCATCGTTTTGTAATAGTTTTAAATAGCGAGTTGCGCGTAATAACTGTGATGCGTACTAGTAAGGATTATCAGAAACGGTTGGCGGGCGAATAATGTGGTTCTTGTAAAATATGACGAAGAGTCAGATGGATTTTACGCATCAGTTAGTGATAAAAAAGCTTTTCTAACTATAGAGTTGAGTCATCGTATCGGAGTCGACGTTTCTCAAGATAAGCACGTAGTTGGTGTTGAAATACTGGACGCTAGCAAAGTTCTATCCGATTTGTTTGGTAGGGTAATTCCGAGGGCACGAATAAAGCATGTTTTGTGTAGCATAAGCGAAAAAGATGAAATATATGTCAAGTTTGAACTGGGAAAAGACCGCGTATCGATGGCAATTCCGCGCCTGTACAAAAGTCCGTTGCTTCAAGTGCATTGCTGAGAAAGCGCTGAGTTGGCGAACAACTACTCTAACTCCTTCAGATTCGTCTGGCGCGTCGCCGAAAAACCACGCACGCCGAAAAAGTAGCCTAGTTAGCCTTCGAAAGAGTAGTGCAGGCGTTCTGAACAAGTTAGCTTTACCCTATATTTGAGACGGGGTTTTCACGCTCTTGCGATATGCATCGATTAATTTAAGCAGCCTGTCGCGTTCGGATTGTCCGATTGCCTTGGTTTTAAACGCGGTCTCAACTGCTTTCTTTACTTTCTTGCGATTTATTTCTTCAATTTCGAAAAAGAACGGCTTTCCGTTTACCAAGTCGAAGTTGACTGGGTGAATGCTGGGAACTATTCCTTGTTTCTCCATTTTTTTGCCAACGCTCGTGCTTCGTCCAATCGCATGAAGTGCGTTTTCACCATTTTGGGAAGGTTTCCCGCTGCGCGGATGCGTTTCCAGGTTTCCTCACTGTTCAACCCGTCGTAAGCCAATGAATTGACTTTTTTCCACCCGTTCTTGTAATACCATCGGTTTACCTGGCGGTGTTCGGGAGTGGCTTCCACCGGTTCGCTGTAGAGTCTTGCGGGAACTGCTTCCCTAGGCGCTATGCGTTCGCGGGTTGCCTTGCGGTACTCTAGGAATGGCCTGGAAACAATGCGTTAGCAATGCGGTGGGCGAAAAAAGCTTGCAGTGGATTTACGCGCGGTGGATTGTTGTAATAATAAGGGTCTGGCTTGATTTCTTTAACCGCTCGATTGCCGCGTAAGAACACCGTGCCTTCCTCGCCTTCACCCAGTTTTTTGCGAAACATTTGCGAGGGTAAGAGAAAGAAGGGTTTAAATACTTCTTGCCTCAAATTTTGTATAATTAAAGACGCGGGAGCAAGTCCACTCTACGATTTAAGGTATTTAAGGCAGTGGCGTTCAAATTTATTTGTGCGCCGGGATGGCGGAGTGGTTAACGCGCACGCCTGGAACCTCTGTTGCTGGTGCCCCTTAGGGGGAGACCATTTAGAGTTCCGTTACAGAAAGCGTGTGGTCGAAAGGCCTCCTGAGTTCGAATTGGCTTTCGGAAGAAGTTTTTTTTTCGAAGGTTGCGGTTGTCTCAGTCCCGGCGCTTTTTGTTTGCGCTTTCAAAAAGATTTTTGGGAAAAAGAAAGGGTTGACTTGAGTATTAAGGAAACCTTAAAAGAGAGAGTCAGGCGAGTACACTGAAGGAATTGGTTGTTTATGGCTAAAGAAAAAGATGCAGGCAAACCGGCTCACGAGTATCGTGACAAAAAGGATAAGAAGGATGACAAGAAGCCGGCAAAGCCCGCTTTTCACTCGAAGCAAGTTTCTAAGATGACTGGTGAGGAAAGCAAGGACTTTAAGGGAATAGTTCGTTTGGCCGGAAAGGATTTGGATGGCCACTTGAGCATCCGCAAGGCGTTGATGCGCATTAGGGGAATAGGTCATAACTTGGCCGCGTCGCTTTCGCTTGCCGCAACTTCCCGACTCAATTTGGATTTGAGCATGCCTGCAGGCGAGTTGAGTGAAGAGAAGTTGGAAGAGCTTGAGAATTTTATTAAGAATCCGTCGGACGTTATTATGCCGTTTTTGCTTAACCGCCAGTCTGCTTCGGAAGTGGAGAAGTCAAAGCACTTGATTTCAACCGACTTGGTTTTTGCAGTTACGCAGGATATACAGCGCCAGAAGGACGTCCGCAGTTACATTGGTTGGCGTCATAGCCTCGGGCAGAAGGTAAGGGGCCAGCGCAACCGTACTACCGGCCGCAGTGGAATGACGGTGGGAGTGTTGAAGAAGGCCTTGAAGCAGGCGGCTGGCGGCGACAAAAAAGAAGAGAAAAAGTGATGATGCATGGGAGACCCTCGAAGACGACGTAAACTTTACGAATCCCCGAAGAAACTGTGGGACAAAGCCCGCATTGAAGAGGAAAGCGGGCTAGTGAAAGAATACGGTTTGAAAAATGCGCGCGAGTTGTGGCGCATGCAGACTATTTTGCGCAAGATACGCCGCGAAGCGCGTCGGATTCTTTCGCGCAAGGGCACGCACTTGAAAGAACGCGAGGAGGCGTTGCTTGCAAGGGTAAAGCGTTTTCTTATCCACAAGCCCGACGCTTCTCTCGACGACGTTCTTGCTTTGGACGGTCGCGACATTCTCGAGCGCAGGTTGCAGACTTTGGTTAAGAAAAAGAATTTCGGCAAGACCCCCCGTCAGTGCAGGCAGTTGGTTGTACACGGTCACGTTGCAATAGGTAGCCAGAGGGTAACCATTCCTTCTTATTTGGTGCGTTTCGACGAAGAGGATGCGGTGACCTGGTGGGGCTCGCCGGTTAACGGCTCGGCGGAAGCGAAGGCGGTGAACTGAAGAAATGGCAGAAGAAACAACTACTTTAAAAACTGAAGATTCTGCGGCAAAAGCAGCGCCGGAAACTCCAGCTCCGACTCCTGCTCCTGCTTCGATTTCTCGGCCAACTGGCCGGTTTTCGCGTTCCGTAGTGCCTAAAGAAGGAAAGTGGGGCGTGGCGCACGTTTTTTCAAGCAAGAACAATACTATTATAACCGTCACTGACTTGAGTGGTGCGGAGACGATTGCCGTAGGAAGCGGTGGAATGATTGTCAAGAACGACCGCGAAGAAGGCGGGCCGTATGCTGCAATGCAGGCTGCGTTCGCAGCCTCTAAAAAGGCCAAGCAACGCGGCGTAATAGGCGTGCACGTACGCGTACGCGCTCCAGGCGGCCACGGGACTAAGACTCCCGGGACTGGAGCACAGGCGGCAATTCGTGCGCTGGCAAGAAGCGGGTTAAGGATAGGAAAAATAGAGGACGTTACCCCGATTCCGACTGACACTACCAAGAGGCCCGGCGGCAAAAGGGGACGCAGGGTTTGAGGAGCGGAGGCGAAAAATCAAGTTGAAAATAATTCCATTGCAGGAAACTGAAGAACGCGTTACAGTGCGTCTTGAAGAAAGCAGTGTTTCCGTAGCCAACGCCTTGCGCCGTGCAATAGTCGACGATTTGCCTGCTTTTGCAGTCGACGAAGTTGACTTTTTCGAAAACAATTCCTGTATGTACAACGAGTACTTGGCAAACAGGCTTGCGTTGATTCCGCTGACGTTCGACGACGAGGTTGCCGACGACGCAAAAATCGTGTTTTCATTAGATAAGGAAGGCCCGTGTACTGTTTACAGCCACGAGTTGCGCAGCACGGACGAAAAAATAAAGGTTTTCGCTAAAAACATTCCAATAATCCGCTTGGGCGAGAGGCAGCGCCTGCGTTTGGAGGCAACCGCAATCAAGGGGACTGCTAGGCAGCACGCAAAGTTCCAGTCTACTCTTGCGTCTTACGCCTATTGCGCGAAAATCAAAGTGAAAAAAGGCGACAAGAACCTCGCGGCAGCTGTAGCGGCCTGTCCGCGCAAGATAATACTGCCTTCAGGCGAGTTGCAATCTGTTGAACTCTGCGACTTGTGCGGCGCCTGCACGGACGCGGCTCCTGAAGCAGTATCATTAAAGGCAAAGAATGACGAGTTTATTTTCTTCGTGGAAACGTACAACAACGTAACTGCTTTAGCGCAACTGAAGCGGGGACTTGCCAAGCTGGAAGAAAGGTGCACTGCGCTAGCTAAAGAGGCGTGATTGCATTGAAAGTGCGCGTTACAACAGGCGCCGTCAAGTTCGCGTTATGCGAAAAAAACGGGGTTCTGAACGTGCGCGTGAAAGCAAGGCCTCATGACGGGGCTGCAAACGCGGAGTTGCTGACTGGCCTGCGTAATATCGTAGGCGTAAAGGCATTCCTCGCAAGCGGTTCCAAGTCAAGGGAAAAAGAGGTTGTGTTCGAAGGAGTTTCCGATGAGGAAGCGATGGAGAAGTGCAGCAAGTTTTCAGGCTGTCCTTTAAATCGCGTGTAGACTGCAAAAAAAAAAATTTTTGTGGTCCTCCAAAAAAGTTTCGAAGCAGGGGTGGCAGAGCTTGGTCAAAAAAACTCGTCCATCGTCCAATAGTGACGGCGGAGGAATTTTCTTGGTTTCCGGGTGAAGAATGTGAGTCCTCAAAACGCCGTTTTAAAACGGCGTTGCAGAACTCGTCTTACGGAATTAAGTAAAATGTTTTGGCTAAATGCGCAGGCTTGAGGTGTCTGTACCCTAGCGGTTGCGAGGGTTCGAATCCCTTCCCCTGCATTCATTCTGAAGAAAAAAAAGTGTTGATAAAAATGGTGAAAAAAGGACCGGAAAACGTTCAGTTGGTTTCGTTAATCAAGTTCTTAGAGCAATCAGGTGCTCGGAACAAGGTCGCGATTTGGAAGAAGACAGCATTCCTGTTGTCAAAGCCGACTCGGCAGCGACCTGAAGTCAACTTGCGTTCCATTGACTGCAATTCGTCCGAAGGCGATTTTGTCATCGTGCCTGGTAAAGTGTTGAGCGAAGGCCGTTTGACGCACAAGGTTACGCTTGCGGCTTTCCGCGTTTCCAAACCGGCTTCGGAAAAGCTCTCCAAAGCAGGCTGCAAAACTATTTCGATCAAGCAATTAGTGGAATCGAATCCCAAAGGAAGCAAGATTGTTTTTCTCGTGAAGTGATTGAATATGATTATTGACGCAACGAATACGATAATGGGGCGCTTGGCAACCCGAGTGGCTAAGCTTTTGCTTAAAGGCGAGAAGGTCGAAGTGGTTAACATTGAGAAGACAGTGTTTTCAGGCGACCCCAAGCAGATAGTCGAACGCTACCGCGCGCGCAGGGGCATGCAAAACAAGTCGGACCCTGAAAAGTCGGCCAAGTGGCCGCGCAGGCCCGACTACCTCTTCAAGAGGATACTCCGCGGAATGCTGCCTAAAAACAGGACTGGCGAAATAGTTTTGCACAATTTCATTGCGCATGTCGGAGTGCCTTCCGAGCTTGCAGACAAGAAGATAGAGCGCATTGAAACAAAGGAAGCGACTGCACTCGACTGCAGGCACATTACGTTGTTGCAAGTGAGTAAACAATTAGGGTGGAACTCGTTATGAGCATTAAGGAAAAAAAGAAGTCAAAAAATACCATCGCACGCGGCAAGAGGAAGCGTGCAATAGCACGCGCAACCGTAAGCGAAGGCAGCGGCATACTCCGCGTAAACGGAGAGGCTGTGCACTCTTTCAACTCGCCGTTTTTCAGGCAGACTATTGCAGAGCCCCTTAAGTTCTTCGACACTTCCAAACTAGACATCAAAGTTACTGTTACTGGAGGCGGAACTGCCGGCCAAGCACAGGCAGCGCGTACTGCAATTGCAAAGGCATTGGTTGCCCGCTCTGGCGACGAGGAAACCAGGCGCAAGCTCCTGGAATTCGATCGCACCCTCTTGGTTGAGGACGTGCGTCGTGTCGAACCAAAGAAATTCAAGGGACCAAAAGCACGTGCAAGGTTCACCAAGTCGTACCGTTAAAAGGAGGAATGAGTATCCCATGATTATTCCCGTAAGATGCTTCTCGTGCGGAAAACCCGTCGCCGACAAGTTCGACGAGTACTCCAAGAAAATCGGCGAGGGCCAAACTCCGGCAAAGGCGTTGGACGAAGTAGGGATGACGCGGTATTGTTGCAGGCGCATGTTCCTCGGCCAAGTGGACTTGCTCGAGGAAATACTGCCTTACGCGCGGTTTTGAACAGCAGACGGCGCGGAAGTGAATAGGGGGGACATGGGTTCCCTTTTTTTATCCTTCCACGCGCATAGCTTTCATTATGTCCGCGGCCATGATCCAAAGAGGGTTCATGATAGTGTTAGTACAGTAGAGTGGCTTTAGTGGGGTCGTGGGACAACCTGGCAGCCTACCGCCTTGGGGACTTCCCCGCGCAAAGCCGCGCGGAGGGGGCTTGAATGGCGGCGATCCGAGTTCAAATCTCGGCGACCCCATGCTTTTTTTTAACCTCGGCTTTACATTTTTGTGAGTAGTGTGCGAATTGGTTCAACGGAGTCGAGTCCGTTATTGTGGCGTATTCACTATTATTCATTCCGACCTCGGTTTAGGATAATTTCGTTCTGTCGGTCTTGCGGACTCTTCATTAGCATTTAAGATAACCCTTGAAAAACCGGTGTTGGGAAGGTCGTGTTCTCTTAGTTCTTCGGAACTTAATGGGATTGTTGAAAGAGAGGTTCCTTTTTTTCTTAGCCTTCTACCAGCTTCGTCAATGGCCATTTGATAGCTTTTCACTATTTCAGGTATGCGATGTGAGCCTACAAACTCGTTTGCATTGACCGCCATTTTTTTGGTTTGCGGATGCATTACCAGCACTTTAATTTTTCGTGCATGGTAGTATTCGATTACCTTGGCAACAAGTTCGCTTCGCCAGCTCCGGTGTTGTTTTACGACTCGATAAGCATCCTCACTTATATACTTTGGACTAAAGTTGCCTTGTATTTCGTTTAATATTGCGATGCCTCCGTGTTCGAGTGTTGAAACAAAACCAATTGCGTGCGGTATTCGAGTGTTTACTAAGTTGGTTACTATGTGTGTTCTGGATAACGCAATGAGCGCCGCGTCCTTGGAATTCGGAACAAATACGAACCAACGTGAATCAAATTGATTTGAGTCGTTGACTAACGGCACGCGCGGTCCTTTGAACTGAACTATTGTGCGTCTAGCAGACGAAATAAGGGGATGATAAACAGTTGCGTCATGGCCGTGCTCGAATGCAGTGGAAGTAGTAGGTCTTTCAAGTGCTGCATTACTGTGTAATTCACTGAGGTCTGCTACTAGATGAAGGGAAGAGGGCGCGTCGCGTTCGGTTATTGCCTTAAGGCCAAGTTGGTCAAGCAGTTGCCTTAACTTTGCCAAAGTCGCTGTTCTAGCGTTTTCATCGATATACTTAACCATTGCCATAACCTGGGTGCCAGCCTGTTTTTTTTTATAGAGTTTGGTCAATTTAACCTTATTATGCGCCCGTTTTTATTTCCTTTCACCCAAAAGTAATAGCAGATGCGGCCGTGGTCTAACGGTATGATTCCAGCCTTCCAAGCTGGTTGCCCGGGTTCAATTGCAAGCAGAACCGCTGCGTTTTACAGTTTTTTTTGCTTGCGTGAAAATCCCGGCGGCCGCACTCGTTTTTATTCCGTTTCGTGCTTTAGCCTATTCGATATGATTAAGCTCGTTTTGTTCGACATTGACGGCACGCTCATTGACACGGACGCGGCGTTAATCCGCGCGTTCCAAAACGTCTTCTCGTGCTTTGCAATGCGTCCTCCGACCGAGCAAGAGGTTTTGCAGGGAGTGGGGCATTGTGACGAGGAGTGGATCAAGCTCGCTTGGACTGGCAGTTGCCCGATTCCAACCCAGAAAGTCGCTGAAATGTCGGAGTACTTTAAGCAAAAGTACTTAGGATTTTATTTTCCCGTGCTTGCGCGCTTGGGCGAAGGCGCTAAAGAAACTTTGGAGAAACTCCGCAAGCAAGGAATCAAGACCGCAATTGTCACCAACGGAAGAAAAGAGTATGCAGAAAGCGTGCTTTCCTACTTCAAGCTCGAAGGGTTGTTCGACTTGGTTGTTTCCGCAGACGACGTTGCGCATGTAAAACCGTCTCCCGAGCCTTTGTTGCACGCGCTTGACCATTTTAAGCTCAAGCCTTGGGATGCGCTTTATTTAGGGGACACTGAACTCGACGCGCGTGCTGCAAAAGCCGCTAAAGTGCATTTTGCGTTAATGGTTCGCGCACGGAATTCGTTGGTGAAATCCAAACGCCGTCTAGGTTCATTAAAGGAAATTCCTGTGCTTGTGCAAAAACTATAAAACCCCTTGTTGGATAAACGCTTGCAAGGAGATGGTTTTATAGTGAACAAGGTTGCCGTGTTATTGATTCTGCTTGTTTCGTTGTCGTTGCTGGGCTGTACGCAGTCCGCGCCCCGTGCTTCCCCATCTCCTTCGCAAGAGGCCCTAGAGGCAACCGTTGAACCAACTGCAATTGCAGAGCCGACTGCCTTGCCCGAACCCGTTGAAGAAACGCCTGCTGCAACAATTGCGCCTGAAGAAGAAACTTCGATTGAAGCAACGCTGGTTCCGTCGTCTACTGCAACTGCTACTCCGGTTTCGACGCCTGTCTCTACTTTCGCTCCGACTGTAGTCGCATCTGCAACCGTACGCATTCAGCCAACTGACTTGCAATACGTCGGTGCTTTCCGCGTTCCTGAAACCGGTTCCTACGAAGTCGAAAGCTGGTACTATGGCGGCGCAATGATAGCGTACTATCCCCAAGGTGACGCTGCAGGGTCAGGCGACGGCTTTTCCGGCTCGCTTTACGGAACCGGGCTTGCAACGCAACACCGCGTTTCTGAAATAACCATTCCCGCTCCAGTAATCTCCGTTTCCAAAAACGCAGAGGAACTCAATACGGCAACCACGTTGCAGCCGTTTACGAACATAGGTTACGCGTTGTTTGGCGAAACCGAAATTCCGCATGCCGGCCTCGTTTACTTGCCTGCGCAGGGTTCGCAGTCAAGCGGAAAACTCTACCAAGCGTGGTCTCAGCACTTGGCTTACGACATGGCGCCGACGCATTTTTGGTTTGACTTGAACCTTGCTTCGCCAAACACTGCAGGCCCGTGGGAAGTCGCAGGACAACCTCCGTTTATCACTGCAGAGTATGCACTCGAAATTCCCGCTTCATGGGCTAGCGCCAACGTTGGCGGAAGAATGCTCGGAACAGGACGCTTCCGCGATGGCGGACAAGGCTCGCAAGGCCCGTCACTCGTTGCACTCGCCCCGTGGCAGCAAGGCAACCCGCCTGCAGCGCGTTCAGCACTACCTAACACCGTCCTTCTCGCCTACCCTGACATCGTAAGCGATCCTGAGGCAGCGCACGGAGTTAACAACTACCAGCACGCCGACAAGTGGACCGGCGCAGCTTGGCTGACTAAGAACGCTAAAAGCGCGCTAGTTTTTGCAGGAATAAAGGCATTGGG
>MNVG01000011.1 GCA_001871495.1 Candidatus Micrarchaeota archaeon CG1_02_51_15 | reverse complement strand
CATCGGCATCCGGCGATATCCACCTCGCTTTTTTGGCGTATTGCCTGAATTCGTAAAATGGAATTATAAGTATATTTGCGGACGTGATTATCCCGGACAAAACCGCGTCGAGTTCCTGTTTTGAAACTCCGCTTTTTTCCGCAAGTTCGTCCAAGTGCTCGCGTATTTCTTCAAACACGAATTCCGGAACGAAAAACGAGTAGCTGCCAAGCAGGAGGAAATGACGTGTGTGGCTGTTCTTAATCAACGCGGAAAACAATGCGTTTGCGTCGACTACCAACTCCAATCAAACACCCGCCGCGAACTTTTTTCCAACTGCCGCATTGACTTTCTTTCCCAATGCAAGAGCATCTTTTTCAGATAGCTTGCTTTTTGAGAGAATCACATCCATCTTATCCAGCAAGACAAGCCGTTCACGGATAGCCTGCCTCGCGATTTCAGACCAGTTCAATTCAGGATGCTTATCCATCTCCGACTTCATTTCAGTCGGCACCGACAAAGTTACACTAACCATTCTATTATCCCCCTCACGTTCGTTACGTGTAATATGTTAAAAACAGTATATTACGTTTTCGGCTTATTCCAATCCTAGCGGAGGAACAAACCCGTTTCAAACCAGCCCGAAGACGACGTAACGCAAGCCCATCATTAACGCGAATACGGCGCCTTGGATTGCGAACCCGCCTAGGGTTTCGCGCTGTCGCGTGGAAGAAGTCCGTTCGGCCAGTGCCGCTTCGCTTTCTTCTACATTGCGGCGCGCAATTTGCGTCAGGAACGGGCCCAGCACGTGCGAAAGCGTCAGTGCAACGGTTACCGCAAGCACTATCCAGAACGCCGACAGTATGGAAATCACTGGGTTGCTGTAGACTATTGCAAGGTCCTGCACCAGCGCAAAGAGGGTTATTGCCGCGTAGACTACGCTTCCGCTTTTGGCAAGCATTGCACAAATCATTACGCTTACTCCCACTAGAAACAACGCGATTCCCCCGCCTATCAAAAGAGTGTAAAGCGCTTCTTCGCCCGAAAAAGAAAGCGTTCCATTAAACGGAAAAGCCACGAGTACCGGAAGCCACAGGAACAAGAACGCCATTGCAGCGTAAATTCCAACGTTGCTTTCAGCTGCCTTGACCATCCTCTTGAGGTTATCTGCACCCGGTGTAAAAAGCCAGTAAAAGTAAGTTCCCGCAGCCAACGCGTAATTGAATACTAACAGGAGGACGCTTGGGTTTGAAAGCAAGTCGGCCACGTTTGCTTCACCCTCCGCCTGCTGTTGCCAGTGTTGAGCCGGCGAAGTAAGCTACTAGGCAGAACAAGACGGTTGCAATGGGTAGTGCTTTTGCGATGCTCATGTAAGTGTGGAGCTTGTTGCCTGAGTCTTCTACTTGGGCGTTGAAGTAGGTGAGTAACGCAACGACTTCTATTACATAGATTCCCATTATGAAAGTGAATTGAATCGGGTCGGTTTTGACCACTCCTTTTTCCGAGCAGAATAAGTTGCCCATGTTGCTTGCGCCTGAAAGGAAGCCACCCATTCCACCGCCAGTTGCGCCCGAATCTATTTTTTCAGGGCACTCTTGGCCGGCAATGGCGCCGACTATCACGCCTTGCAATGAAGTGACTACGCCCAGCACTATTGGCGCAATGAACGTACCCATTGTGCGAAGCATGGAAGTAACGTCTTCCAACAGCCGTCTTAGCATCAAGTCGATTTTTTCCGCGTTGCGCAGTTGCATCGACAGTCCTATAAGCGACTTGGCTGCAACGTTTACTCCCAGCCCGACCGAGTCGATTAAGATGCTCATTCCACTGTGGATGGTTTTCGACGGAAGGTCTTTCACTGCTCCGAAAGTAGGGTTGAACACTGCTTCGTCGAGCGTCATTCCCAGCGTGGAAATGTTGTCTAAAATCCGTCGGAACACGCGGTTGCTTAACTTGCTTTTAGGAAGGAATTCAACCGCGTGCTTCATAGCATCTTCAATGGGCCGGTTCTCGCCCAAGCGCGAGGCAAGAACGTACGTAACGTCTTTGAACTCGTTTTCCATAGAGCGGATTTCGTCCTGGATTTTCTTGCGCGCCGAATACTTTCCGTACAAGTAAACGCTGCCCATCAACGCGGTTCCTATTAGGAAGCCGAAAATGCTCACCATTCCGAAGTAATTCCACGGCTGCGGCAGGAAAGGAAGCGTGATTTGAGGAAGCTTTGGAATTTCCTGGCTCCAATTGTACTCCGCAATTCCTTCCATTTGGATTTCGTCAAAACCTATTGCCGTAAGGTCCAGCGTTATTCCGTGAATCGTAATCATTTGGTCCAGGAAATAACCTCCGAAAACAATTCCCAGCCCTATCAAAAGAGCAAGCGGGACGTAAGGCAACAACATGGAACCTACCTGCATCTTTCCTTTAGGCGGCAAACCGGGAAAGTCTTCAGGAATCTCGGGTGCCTCGTAAGTCGGAGGCCTGCCGCCGAGAATCATGCTGCCCAAGCCGTAAATCCCTATTGGCAACCCGACTGCATAAAGCAGGAACAAAACGTCGGGCCTGCCAAAAGGCATTCCCTTCATCAAACTGCTTCCAATAGGAAGAACTATTGCAAGCATCAACGGAAGCAAAACCCCGAAGTAATACAAGTAAACAGTGGGCGCGTGCAACTGGCGGGCAAACAAGTCCATTTTCTCCTTGCTTCCTTCCAGCACTCCCTCAACCGCCTTTTCCAACAAAGCCTCGCGACGGGCCTGGTCTGCTTCAAGCACTGAAGCGCGGACCATCATCAAGGCCTGCTTGAAGTCGTCGTTGTACTTGCCCCACCTATAGGCAAGCTCGTCCAACGCCTCTTCGATGCTCAAGTACTTTCCTATCTGCACGTCCCAAACTATTTTCTTAAAGTCGTCTGCAATCTTCCCTCGCCCGTGGTTTGCGGCGAACTCCACTGCCTTCTCCAGGTTCGGCGACAGCCGCATGCTCATAATCAAGTAATTAATGATTTCAGGCATGTAACCGATGGCAAGCATTTTCTCGCGGTTGGCCATTGAAGAAGGCCGCGTTTGGTAAAGCATGAACATTGCCAGCGGAACAATCAAGCCCATTGCCGCGCCAGCAATAAAGAAAATGTTTTGAAAAACCATTTCAGGGTCAAGGCTAGGAGGAGAAAGCATGAACACGCCCACTGCAAAATACGCGGCAAGCGCAATAAACATCCAAACAACCAAGCCGATTATCAAAGCACCCATTTCAGCTGCTCTGAAGTCTTCGGCAGTAACGCGGTAGCCCACGAACTCCATTACTTCCGCCTGTTCGTCGGTGTACTTAGCGCCGCGGCCGAAACCCCTGAACGCCTTGGCCGCCCACGCAGTGTACCTTATGAAAAAGTCCACTTTAGGCGCCTCGTCTTCAGGCCTCTTCTTGTCGGCCTTCATGCGGTCGTACAAGTCGGAAGAAACGCCCTCGTCGACAACCCGTTTCTTAAGCGGCATACCAACCACAAAACGCTTTACTCTAATTTAAATAGTTGTTTTCGTTAAGGAAACCTATGCAAATCGACTACCGCACCGCAGTCTTAGGTTGCCTGCCCCTCCTGCTGTTATACTGCGCGTCGTACGCAGTAGCGGCAATCGGAAAACCTTTCGAGACAAGTTCAGGCACCATAACCGCGCTGTACTCTGCGTGCGCCGCGCTCGCACTGGCGTCAGTAACCGCGCTGGCCGCCTCCTACATTCTCAAAACCGACGCCAAGACCAGCGCGGCAGCGGGCACGGCAATAGGAATCGCAGTGGTTTTTATATCAGTATACTTGTGGGCGTCAGCCGTTTCCGGCGCTTTGGGCGAAGGATTTGAAGACCCGATGCAGACGCTACAACAGGCAATTGACGCGGACGCAACCGCGGCAATCCACTCTCCACTGCTGGTAAAATTATCCATCCCCGCACGGCGGTCCATCGACGAAATCGAAATCGAGTTAGCCGTCGGCAAAGGCAGTAAAACTACGCGGGAACGGCTTGCCGCCGCTTTTCCGTCTCTTCCCAACAACCGTAGCGTTTCATTCGACTGCACTGCCGTTTCCGAGTACGGCGAGTGCAGTCACGGACGCATCCGTAACAACGGAGAAACACCAGCGGAACTGGACGCAATAGTTTCCTGCAGCGTAGAACACGGGACGCACGCCTGCATAATCCGCTTCCAACCCGCCTCCGAAACGCCGGAAACCCCTTTGCCCGAAATGTTTGCCGAATACCCACGCGAAACCATTAAAGAATTCGAGGAAAGAATGAACGCGACAATAAACGAGTGGGAGGCACGGGCAGCCCCGTTAAAAACGGAAAACCCGTTGCAAGCCGTCCTGCGAGCATTTTCGAAAGACTCGCAATACAAGATAGTATCCGACACCATCACTTCGATAGTCAAGTTAGGCTTGCTTTTCAACGGCGTTAACTTCGTTTGGGACGAGGCGGCGCAACTGCGCCTGAACCAACGGGACGGCATGCCGTTCGACGACGGCGCAACCGACTTTTCCACGCGGTTCGAAAACCTGCGGCAAAAAGCCCTGCAACTCCAGTCCGAAATCGACTCCCGTCAGGCAGCGCTGCCGGACGGGACCGGCCTGTTCGAATACTCGGCCCAAGAACGCGGGGAGCGCTCGCTTTTCCTCAACTTCGCGTTCACCGAGTTAAAAGAGCAGGAAGCGGAAATGCGGAGCCCCTGCAAAGCCTTCGGTACAGTCCCATCCCAACCCACTGAAAACAACCTCTTCAAGCTCCGCGCAATAACCGAGTGCCTGCAGTCAACGCGCTCGAACGCCGAGTGACGCGGATAACGACCAGCCATAATGTTTCCCATCGAAAAAATATTAAATGCGTTTTCTTATTGTTTTATTACGGCGATAAGAAAGTGGTTTACGTAAACGTCGATTTCGAGGGGGTACCTAAGGAAATCCTGGACGCGGGAATAAGACGGGGCTACGCCAAGACCAAAGCGGACTTATTGAGGCTGGCGCTGCTTGCGTTCAACGACAAGTATTCAGTAATCGAGGCGCAGGAGGACATCGAAAACGCGCGGGACGTGCAGCGCGTGGACGCCTCCGTTGCTTCCGGCAAGGGCAGGTGGCTTTCATCGGCCGATTTCGCGAAACGGACGGGCGTGAGACGGTGAACTGGAAGCCGCGCTTTTCAGAGGAGTTTACGGAAGACTTTCGCGGGCTAGACAAGCTGGCGCGCGAGGTTGTCGCCAAGTTAATCCGGAAGATAATTGCTTCGCCCGAAAGGAACAAGCGCTTTACCGGCCCGCTTGCAGGATGCCTGCGCGAACGCTTCCTGCAATACCAAATCGTTTACCGCTTTAACGAAGCCGAAAAAACAGTG
Source organism: Candidatus Micrarchaeota archaeon CG1_02_51_15 (assembly GCA_001871495.1). Taxonomy (GTDB): domain Archaea; phylum Micrarchaeota; class Micrarchaeia; order Norongarragalinales; family UBA8480; genus UBA8480. The sequence continues at coordinate 6,188 of MNVG01000011.1, read as the reverse complement.
GACTTCATTCGCCTGAAAAAACGCGGCCACGCCTACGAGTCAAGCCTTGGTAAAAACCGTTTTATACCCTGCCTTCCTTTGTTCGTCAATTGAGGTGCTTTGGATTTGCTTAAAAAAATACTGGTTGCAGTCGATGGTTCGCCGTCTTCGTTGCGCGCTGCAGAAATGGCTATCGAGCTCGCGTCGGAAAACAAGAGCGAATTAGACGTGGCGGCAGTCGCGTTGTTTCCCGACGACTCGAACTCCATGCTCGTGAAGGAGTGCGGGGCGTTCAACAAGCTCGTCAACGACGTGGTTGCCAAGGCCAAACGCAGGCGCGTGAAAGCAACGCCGATAATCCTAGAAGGCGTTGCCGAGGAGGTCTTGGTCAAGCTTGTGCGCAAGCGCAAGTCCGAACTGGCCGTGATAGGCTACTGGGGTTCCGATGCTTTCAGCGAAATCCGGCGGCTTGCGCTTGGAAACATTCACTCCGCGCTCCTCCGCGAACCCGACGTGCCCGTGCTAGTAGTAAAGTAGTGCCGGAATTGCCGGGCGTTACACCCGCCCGTTTCCTCGCGGAGGGGTTTTGGGCCGCGGGAGGGGCGTTCTTCTTTCCGGGGGCTTTGGAGGAATCATTCGCGTCGAGGCCTGCTGGGAGAATACTTGTGCGTGTTCCTTTCTTGCCTCGACCAATCGCCTTGCCCGTTCGCTTACTCCGAGCGCTCGCCCGAATTCTTCTATGTTGCCGGGCGTGATTACTTCCGGAGCGCCGTGGAGGGAGGCTATTTTTTCAATTGCCTGCAGGCCGGGCTCTCCCGCGTGAGCGTAGGCTGTTTCCATTAGTATTGAAGCGCTTTCCAAGTCAAGCCGCGGCGCGGTTTCCGCTACTGCCGCGGCAAAGCGTTTTTTTAGGCGGTCGGTAGCAAGCGCTGTGTGGGCGGCTTTTTTTATGCCTTCGAGTGCCGAAAGCCTTGCCCGCGGGTTGGACACTGCGGGAAGGGCTTTGACTACTCTTTCCATTATTGTCGGCTCCTGCTTGGCCGCGGCCTCGGCGGCGCGTTCGCCCAGCACGGGATGGCTCATTAAGGCCGTCAAGTGCTTGTTTACTTCCAACACCTTGCGGGGGGCCAGCGACTTTCGGCCTTCGACCGCAAGGCGGTGCATCAGCTTGGACAACAGTTCCTGTTCGTAGTCTTCGAACTTATCCGACTTTCGAATGTTTTCACTTACTCCGCTTAGGATGCCGGCTAGGGCACGGGGTTTCAGCGCCGGCCTTAGCTCGGTTTCCTGGAAGTAGGAGAGCCCCTCGATTTCCTTTTGTTGTATTCGTATAATGTTACTGTAGCCGCCTAGGATGTTGTAAGCCGCGAACCGCGCCAATCGGTTGGCGGAATTGCCAAGCAATGCTCTACCAAGCAAGCGGTAGTACTCGTTTTCTTCTGTCGGCGGCAGCGCGGCTTTTTCAAGCGCTTTCATCGCGGCTGTGGTTGCGTGAGGGTTGGAGCCGGACTTGATGAACCCGAATAATGGCGCGGTTTTACGCAGTTTAACCAACGCCCTTGCGGCGTTATTGGCCGTTACGGGGTCGGCGGACGCGGCATTCAAGTCTTCAAGGTACAACTTTTCAAGCACGGGGTGGGCGGAAAGGCGCAGTTGTTCCAACACGTCTTGGATTACGGTCGCCTGCTGGTTGACCGACTCGCCGCCCGAGGTTAGCAATGGGTTCCTTTTCCTCGCCAGCGCGGCTTTCCAAAGGGGCTTAAACGCGTTTGGCGAGTACTGGAATTCTTCCTTGATAAATTCTTCAATCCCGGTCCCGACTTCCTTCAAGACCGTTTCGTGCGAATCGTAGGAGTCAAGCACGCCGCGCAGTTTTTCCTGCAGCTCTTGCTTCATGGAAGACAGTTTCAAGTCAATTGTGTTGGCTATTTTCCTGAATTCGTCGCCGGTCATCATGTCGTTTGCGTGCAGTTCAAGCACAGACGTGGAAACCGTGAGCAGGCCCGCCCTCCTTTCACCGTAGTTTTTGATTATGTCAACGAGTTTGCTCAAGGTTTCGCCCCCTTTCTAATCAGTCGCGGATTCGGCCGCGGCTTGCGCTTGTTGTGCAAGTAGGTTGCGCCGCTTGAAGAGGCCGATTGTACTCGGTTTGCGCTTGCTTGTTCCGAGAATGTTTCGGCGTAACCCAGTTCGCTCAACAGTTTACTCGCGGTTTTGGCGCAACGCGGGTCGCTTTCGAGTTCTCTTAAGGCGGTTTCTCCATGCTTGCCTAGTTTTGCCAGCAACGGAAGCAGTTCTTGGACTGTACTGCCTTGCGTCAGTAACGGCGCTTGTTCCACTATTTCATGGGATATTCTCGCGGAGTTCTTTTCGAGCCAGCCGGGTTTGGCTTTTTCAGCCAGTTCCCGGATTAGTTTAACTGCGTGCGGCTGGGCAAATTTCGTGTTTCCGCCACCGACTTGGATTAGCTTAAGCCGGCTTAGCGTTGGCAGTAACTGCGTTAGGAAGTCGGGGTTTCCGCTTCGTCGTATTGCTTCAATGGCGGCTCCGCCGGTTGCCACGTAGTTTAACATTTTAACCAAGTGAATGTCGAGTAGTCTGCGTTGGAGCGAAGTGTATCCGGAAGTGGTTCGTTGTTCCCGTAGTACTGCCGCCCGCCGGAGCATTTGGGTCAGGATTGCTGATTCGCTATACTCAAAAGTATGCGACGGGTTTTTTTCGGCTTCCTCAGCCAGCGTTTTGACTGCGGCGCTGAAAGCCTCAGGGTGCCACCGAGTTTTATCGATTTCTTCGCGTATCGATTTTTCTTCTATTTTCACCTGGCTTAACCCCATGAGTTTTGCCAATGCTTCAAAGGCATTGCTTCGAAGTACGCGATTTCTTGAGAAAAGATAGACGGGAAGCACTCTTGCAAAACTCAATTGTGAATCCCGGTCTCGGTGTCCGGCAAGGAATTGTATTGCACCTGATTTTGCCCCAAAGTTCTTGTCCCCCGGCTGTCTAAGCAAGCGTATTAGTTCGGTTGTTTGGCCAAGCTTGCCCAGTGTCTTGGCAGCCTTTTGGGCATAAACTACGTTTTGGCCTTTTAGTAATTCAATATACCAACCAGTCAAAACAGGGTGTCCGGAGTTTCTGGCTTGGTCAAGTATTTCCATTAACACGCTGGCTTCCGGAACCGAAGTGATGCCGAACATTTCAGTATGCCTGGAATCCATGTTGCCGTGCAAATGCAGTTTCCATTTGGCGTCAAGCACTTCGCTTCCCGACCCGCCCGGCGCTGGGGGCCAGTGTTGCATTGTTCCCGAAGGGACTGATGACGGCAAATTAGTGGAGAGTAGATCATACCGGTTTATCGCGGCAACAACGGCGGTCCTAAGCGATTCCAACGCGGCACAGTGGGACTTGAAATCGCCCAAGGTTAACGCAGTATTGATTCCTCTCCGGAGTTTCGCAAGGTCGTCTATACTGGGCGCTTTTTCAGTGGACAACTGGCCTGCTCTCGTTCGAACGTAAGCGTCAACATGCCTTGCAAAAGGGTTGTCTTCTGGTTTCGCCACGCTTCTTAAGGACCCCCTTAAACCGCTCGTTTTTTCTTCGCCGCGTAGACGGGGTAATTTGTTTGTTTTTGCGCCAGTGTCCGGCATTGGGGTTCACCTTTTCTTCAACGCCAGCAGCGGCCGCACCAGTTCTTGATCGACCCAGGCGCGCCAGTCTGTGAGGAGGGATTCGTGTTCGACTGCGCCGATTTCTTCGCGTTGGCGTTCTGCCATAAGCATGTACTTGTTGTGGGCGTGGATGGTGTTTTCGGCTTCCAAGAGGCCTGAAATGTCGTACTTGCGTTTTTGGTCGACGAGGTATTGCTTGTAGTCGGCGCGGGCTTGGATTTCGGCCCAGATTTCGTCGAAAGTCATTCCGCGGTTTCTTTGCACGCGTTTGAGCCACTCGCTGTTTCCGAGGTTGTCTTTGAATAGTTCGAGGTTGTCTTTTCCGGCGTCGAACTGCATCCACTGCAGGAAGCCGTTTTCCTTGCCGGGTTCTTCAGTCCATTCTTTTCCTACTTCGGTGACTTCCAAAACGCGGCGTTCTCTTTTCAGAGAGCCTTTGAAGCGGATTGGCGCCGAGACGATGCACATGTCGGTTGCCTTGAAGGAAGTAGTCGGAACGCCCAAGTCGTTTACTACACGGTCCCAAATCGAGTAGGCGCTTTCGCCGTGAATGGTTCCCATGACTACGTTTCCGACTGCTCCTACGCGCATTGCTTCGTAAAGCGCTTTGGCTTCTCCCGAGCGTACTTCGCCGACTATCAACACCGAGTCTCCCAGCCGCAGTGCAGTACGCAACGCGTCTTCGGCGCTGACTTCCGCTTCGCTTACTGCGCCCAGCGGAGGACGGGTTTTGAGCCGTTGGATGTTGAAACCGAATTTCTTGAGTGCAGGAACGGGAAGTTCTTGCGTATTGTGGGCAATCATGTTTTCAGCAACGAAGTTTTCGCGGTTGGGGACGCTGAAGTCGTAAACGAAACACGCCGCGGTTTCAACGTGGTGCACTTCCTTGACTTCGTCCCAGTAGAGTTCGTTGTTGGAAAGGAGTTGCGCAACGGCCGTGGCTTGATTGCCCGCACTTGCATTGGAACTGACGGCTTGGAGCTTTTGGCGGCCTATTGCAAATCCTTTAGTCAAGTAGTCGCAACGGTTTAAGGCAAGTTGTGAGCAAATCCATTCCTTGGTTGTCTTATGAAATGGGATTATGTCGGTTGAATCGTGGGTCGAAGACTTAGAGCATAGTTTTTGCAGGCGGGAGTTTTTGTAGGCTTGAAGAAAGCCTATTTCCGTTTGGAACCGTTTTTGCATTTTAAGCGCGGATACGCTCAGACGGTTGGTGTTGTCGCGAGCAATTTCGTAGGTTCGGCTGAATATTCCAAAGGATAACAGCATGCTTTCCGTTTCTTTTTCGAGGTTGCGCGAGCAAGATGAGAGTTGGACTTCGGCTTTGGTTACGTTTCCGTCACCGCTGAACAGGCCGCGGAGGAGCGCGGCTTTTTCACGCTTTCCGATAGTCCAAGCCCAAGCCGGCATTTTCTTAGTGTAAGAACCGCCTTCAAGTTTCAGAATGTTTTTGCACAGCCAGTTGAAGGAAGTGTTCGATATTATTAGGGAAATCCCGTCGGAATGCAAGCGGGTCTTGAGCCCGAATTTTTCCGCAATCCGCCGGACTACGGCGCGGCTTTCCTCGTCGTCAACGGAAATTACTACTCCGTATTTCGTGTCGTAGCAGCCGTCTGCAAGCCACAATCCCGCGAATGTCGCGAGGTCTTCATCCGCTTTGAAAGCAACTGGAATCGGTTTTGATTTAGCATCCGTTTTGAACAGCAGGCTTTCACGCGCTTCGGAACCGGGGTTGAGTTCATTGAACGCCTTTACCGGCAGGAGCCCGCAACGCAGCCAGTGTTGTGCAGTTGCCTTGTGGTAGCCCAGCGTTTCTGCCGCATCGCGTACGCACGCCGAGTTGGCGCGCATCCACCCCCTTAATTTTTCTCCCTGCACGAAACCGAAATTAAGTTCGTTAAGCACGTCAAATATTCGAGGTGCGGTTGGTTCTGGGAAAGTAAGCCTGCGTGGAACCGCAATGAAATCGCCTTTCTTCAAAGAATTGGTCTTAATCGGTTCAACCCCACTGTTTCCAAACGTGAAAAGCGAGTGGTCGGCAGTCACTTTCAGTTTGCGTCCCGAATGCGTTTCTACTTCGTAAATCGGCTTGTTCACTAAGTGCCGCGTGAATTGGGTTACTGAAGACGAGACTATTTTTCCAGTTTCGTAATCGTAGGAAAACACCTTGACGCCATCCGGATTGGTTCGCAGTACTTGCTTTCCGCAAAAGTCTTCACATCCATATTCACAGAACAAGCCGTCCACCAATTGACCTGCAGTAGTGCTTTCGAGGATTCCGTTGCGTTCAACAATCATTCTCGCGTCGGCAGTTACGCTGTCTTCTTGGACGATAATCCTCAGGTTTTGGGGAATTTCCTGCATCATGGCTTGCAAGAACGAGGTTTTTCCCGCGCCCCTGGATCCGACTATGAGCATGGATGCTTGGGCGTCTACGAAGAACGAAAATATTCCGCTTGCAATCGAGGGAAACATTTTGAAGTCGATGAACTGGCACAGCGTCCAGGGAGTGTCCTTGTGCAGACGCAGTGCAAAAGCAGTGCC
>MNVG01000024.1 GCA_001871495.1 Candidatus Micrarchaeota archaeon CG1_02_51_15 | reverse complement strand
CCGGCCGCGCGTCAGTAAACTCCTTTCCCACGTTGCCCAAAGCCGAAACGCTTGCCCTGCGCACTACCCACCGCGCGTCCGTCAAACCTATTCTCTCAAGGGGGTTAACTCCCTTGCTTCCAAAGGTTCCAAGCGCTTCTGCAGCCGCTTCGCTTGCAAGCATTTCTCCTGCTGCTTCCGGATTGTCTTTCGACCGGTCTTTCCAAGAATAGAAAATTTCGTCTCTTGAAAGCGATTCCTCCAATGCGGATACGGCCTTTTTTTCAACTTTTTCTCTTTCAGCAAATCTTATTTTTTGTGAATCGGTTCCCGGGCGGATTTCTGTTTTGAGCTTGGCAAAAAAATGCTTGACTCCGTGTGCCGCCGCTTCTCTTGACTGCCAGCTTTTGGAGTTAATCAGTTCGTTTACCAAAGTCGGATAACCCAAGGGTTGGGTTAGTGAAAGCTTTTCGGCTGCATTTCGGCGGTTTTCAATATTGGCTCTTGGGTTGCGCATTATTTCCAGTAATCCGTTAAGTTGGCCTATTAACTTTTTAACCAAGCTTCTGCCCGTAACGAATTCCTTACTTGTCCGATCGCCTTGTGCGCTCATTCGAAACAGCCTCCTTTTTCCATTATAAAAACTAAGGGCGGGGCGTTTTAAAAACAAGGGGTTTTTGCAGCGCATCGTCGCCGTGGATTGCTTTATTAAAACAAGCCGCAGTGAAATTAATTCCAGGGATGTTACAATGGATTCTGAAACGTGTTTTGATTTGATTAAGGGAATTGCGCAGGAAGTGGTGACTGAAGCCGAGCTTCGAGAGCTTTTGGAAACCAACGCGCACCCGTTGGCTTACGACGGGTTTGAACCTTCGGGCTTGGCGCACTTGCCTGTCGGTGTTTACCGGCCGTTGCTGGTCAAGCAGCTTCTAAACGCAGGTGTTCGGCTCAATTTACTGCTTGCTGACTCGTTTGCCTGGATTAACAACAAGGTCGGCGGCGACTTGGAGCGCGTGCGCGTGGTCGGAAAATACTTCTTGGAAGTGTGGAAAGCCACGGGCGTTGACTTGTCGAAGGTTAACGTGGTGTGGCACAAGGAGCATTTCGACGACGGCGAGTACTGGAAGAAAGTGCTTTTGGTTGCCAAGAACCACACGCTCGCGCGCACCACCAAGTGCATGCAAATCGCTGGTAGAAAGGAGGGCGACATTAAGCAAGTCGCGCAGTTGTTCTATCCTTCAATGCAGGCTGCAGACGTGTTCCACATGGAAGTCGACATTTGCCAGCTGGGAATGGACCAACGCAAGGCCAACATGCTTGCGCGCGACCTCGCTCCTTCACTGGGATTCAAGAAGCCGGTTGCGGTGCACCACAAGATGCTCTTGTCGCTTTCGGGAATCGGGAGCGCGAGCCAATCCGACGAGCTTTCCGTTGACGCCGAGATTGACGCTAAAATGAGCAAGAGCAAGCCGGACACCTGCATTTTCGTCCACGATTCCGTTGCGGAGATAACGCGGAAGATAAACAAGGCATTTTGTCCTCCCCGGCAGGTTAACGGTAATCCGATTTTGGAGTACGCGAAGGAAATAGTCTTTCGTGCTAAACCGGTGTTGCACGTCGAACGGCCGGTAAAATACGGCGGTAGCGTGGACTACTGTTCTTACGCGGAGCTGGAAAAGGAATTCGTTTCGGGTTCTCTGACGCCGCCTGACTTGAAGAACGCGGTTGCAATCGAGCTCGACGCGTTGATTGCGCCGGTACGCATGCACTTTGAAAAGAATAAGGAAGCGGCGGCTTTGTACGCGCAAGTCAAGGGATTCGAAACCACTCGGTGAGCAATTGCGGAGTCCCGAGCCATGAGAGTTAAGCGCGTTGACCGCTTAATCGAGGAAGTTGTTCGCGGCGCTTCCGTGGATGGCCTTAAGGAAACTAAGACTTTCAAGCTGTTGAACCCGCGACTGGCGGGTTCGGGGCACGCGTTTCATTCTTCCGTGGCGTCTTGGAACGGTTATAGTCAGGCAGTGCTCGTTTTGTCTCTGCCGAAGGGTTCGCAAGAAATTGATTCCAGCGCTTGTTTCGCAACCTATTACTTTCCTAGGGGTTGGTATCCGTCTCTTCATAAGGAGATGGTTTCTGGTTCCGCGTTTGCAAAGCTGTTGGTTGAACAGGACGGCGGCAAGCTGCGGTTGTTGTTGCATCCGCTTCAGAAGACGGTGGTGATTGACTCTGGTGCGGGGGGCAGTGCCGAAGCACGCAGGACAGCAAGCCGGTGCAAGACTTTGGTCGAGTCTTGGTTAAAACGGAATCGCGGCAAAGTTGGCTTGGATTTTCAAGGGGCGGCAAGTGAATTGCTGGAGGTAGATAAGTTGTACCGGCAGGACTTGCCGCAGTCGTTGGTTAATATCGACATCTCGCGCGAAAGCCTGGCCGGCAAAGCCAAGGCAGTGTTGAAGCTGTTGCAGCAGGGAGGGGTTCCGCGTGGCTTGGTATTTTCTGAAAGCGAGTTGGCTAGCGTGGGGTTCAGGCATTGGGTGAGGCGCAAGCAGCTTGGCGAACGGAAGGGCATAAGGGTTGCCGACGTATTGCACGACCTTGCTAAGGAGGCGTTGACTTTCAAGCACAAGCGTGAAGTGGTAGTTGACCCGTTCCAGAAGGCGCAGGGCGTGGACCGTCATTTGTTGTTCGTTCCTTTGGCGGAGAGGATTGCGGAGCGCTTGCGACGGGAGGGTTTTGAAGTAGAGTTGCACGCAATGCATCCCGACAGTATAGTGCCGGGAATTTTCGAGTTAACGCCGGCGCAAATTACGGCGAGCAAGGTAAAACAGCCGCTTGCGCGTCTTGCCTGGCGCTTTCCGGAATCCAGTTTCGAACTTCGTTTCAAAGACCTGCCTTCCACTGCGGTAAAGACGGTGCGGATTTCCTGACGCTTTTGGTTCAAACGCCTTGTTTTATTGCGTAGAATACCCCGCTCCTTGGGGCGGGGTCTGCAGGGCGTAGTATTGCCTTCAGTTTGACGGTTACGATAACAAAGTCCGAAGGCCGCCGGCACTTGTTTGCCTTTCTGCATATTCTGCGTCCGGCGGCTGACTCAAGTCGCAATAACTGAATCCGCTGCTGTTCGGCATCGAGTATTACGTCAAGTGTCAAACTAACCGAATTCTAACGAAATACCCCACCCCTAGGGGTGGGGATATTTATTAGCATTGCACGCGTGTATTTTTTGGGGGAAGGAGAGTTTGTCTGAATTGCTTTTTGGAATCGCGTTGTTCGGGCTCATAATAGTGGCGGGTTACTTGGCAGGCAAGCTGTTCGAGAAGACCCACGTTCCAGACGTCCTGCTGTTAATCGCGTTGGGAATGGTTTTGGGGCCGTTGACGGGCTTGGTAAGAACTTCGCTTTTGGGCCAGGCAATGCCTTTTGCTGCAGCGTTGGCGCTGGTGATAATAATGCTTGCGGCAGGCCAGCGCTTCAACTTAATGCGCGTAGCCTCCATCCTCCCGTCGAATTCGGTTTTTTCGTTTTTCGCCTACTTCCTATCGTCAGCGCTCATTACGTTGGTCGCGCACTTTGTTTTCGGTTGGGATTTGCTTCACGCGGCCTTCCTGGCGTTCGTGGTCAGCGACACTTGCCCCACCATTGTCGGCGCGTTGGTTTCGCGTTTGCGTTCAAGCGAGGCCACTCGGATTTCGTTGAGCTTGGAGGCCAGCATTAGCGGCGCGTTGAGCGGCGTTTGCGCTATCTTAGTCTTGCGCTTCCTTTCGGCGCAGTCGCTGGACGCTTCGACTGCCTTGCACACTTTGGCGTCGGCGTTCGCGATTGCGGCGGTCGCGGGAGTAGTGGCCGCATTGTTGTGGCATCGCGTGCTTCAACGGCTGGATGAAAAGAATTTCGAGTACATCCTTACCCTGGCGGCTGCAGTGTTCCTTTACTCGGGAGTGGAGTTCGCAGGAGGCAACGGCGCCATTTCCGTGCTTGCCCTCGGAGTGGTCTTAGGTAACTACGGGGAGTTGGCCCGCATTTTTTCGGGGGCCAAGCCGTTGAAGGAAAGGGAGGAATACGCGTTCGAGGATGAAGTCGTGTTTTTCGTGCGTACCTTCTTTTTCGTTTACATCGGGATAATGTTCAACTTCGGAGTCCCGTTTGCTACGCTCCTACTTTCTTTGGCCGCGCTGGCGTGCATTCTGGCCGCGCGCGTGGTTTCGATGAGGCTCTTGGCGCCCAAGGCCGAAGACTACCTGCTGCAGGCTTTCGTGATTCCCACAGGGCTGTCGGCAATAGTGCTTTCCTTGGTTCCTGCGGCTTGGGGGATATCAATTCCGGGGGTTACCGACGCGGTATTGTTGATAGTGGTCTTGACCAACGTAGTCACTACGGTTGCCGCGTTAATTCACAATCCTTCTGTTGCCGCGCGGGTTGCGGTTGCTTCAAGGCCGCGGGTTGTCGGCGTAGAGCAGAGGAAGCGCAAGTGAACGGCTTGTATTTTATTGCGTTGGATAGTAACCTTAAGGGGGTTTTTTTCAGTGGACGGCGCTAAAAAGTTTTTGTTCGTATCTACGGAGGGCTTGATTGGCGACTTGGCGTGGCAGGTCAAAAAGGAAGGCCACTTCGTTAGGTACTTCATCAAGGAAGCGGCCGAGAAGGACGTTTGCAACGGCTTCGTTGACAAGAGCGTTGACTGGAAGGCGGACGCGGACTGGGCTGACGTAGTTGTGTTCAACGACTTGGGTTTCGGCAGGGAGGCCGAGGAATTGCGGAAGCAGGGGAAGCCCGTCGTCGGCGGAAGCGCTTATTGCGACCGGCTGGAGGACGACCGCGAGTTCGGCCAGGACGAACTTCGTTCGGCGGGCGTGAACGTCTTGCCGCACTGGGACTTTTCGGACTTCGATTCAGCAATCAAGTTCATCAAGGAGAACCCCGGCCGTTACGTGCTTAAGCCCAGCGGCAAGGCGCAAAACGAGAAGGAACTGTTGATTGCGGGTGAGGAGGAAGACGGCAAGGACATGCTGGAAATCCTCGAGCATTACAAGAAGAACTGGGCGCAGAAAATAAAGTCGTTCCAACTCCAGCGCTTTGTGTCAGGCGTCGAAGTTGCGGTCGGGGCGTTCTTCAACGGCAATGAATTCATTACTCCTATTAACATTAACTTCGAGCACAAGCGGTTGTTTTCCGGCGAAATCGGGCCTGCTACAGGAGAGATGGGCACTGCAATGTATTGGGCGCCGCCCAATGCGTTGTTCGAGGCCACTCTCGACAAAATGAGGGAGAAGCTGGCTGCAAGCGGCTACGTGGGTTACGTGGACATCAACTGCATTGCAAACTCGCGCGGCATTCACCCGTTAGAGTTCACAAGCCGCTTCGGCTATCCGCACATCAGCATTGCAATGGAAGGCGTTTCCAGCCAATGGGGCGGGTTCCTGCACGGCATTGCGGTCGGCGGAAAGCCGGAACTCAAGACCTCCAAGGGATTTCAAGTTGGAATAGTCGTCGCAGTGCCGCCTTTTCCGTTCCACGACTTGCGTACTTTCAAGCGCTTTTCGGAAGACGCAGTGATTATGTTCAAGAGACCGCCTGCGGCGGGCGTGCACTTGTGCGACACCAAGCTCGTGGACGGAGATTGGCGCGTTGCCGGAGAGTCGGGCTACGCCTTGGTGGTAACCGGTTCGGGGCCGACAATGGAGGACGCGCGCAAGCAGGCTTACTCCCGCGTGCAGAACATAGTCCTTCCGAACATGTTCTACCGCACCGACATAGGTTAAGGTGGAACCGCGACTCGGACTTGCTGCAAACATGGGGTTACTTGTATTGAAGAACGAGTTTAAGGTGTTAGAATGACGGCTGAAAACGTAGTTGGACGCGTCAATCGGATAATGCAGGAAACCGTTAAGTCAGCTTCAGTGGATAAGCTTAGGCAAGAGCATTCGTTTAACTTGTTGAACCCGCGGCTTGCAGAATGCGATTACCGTTTTGATTCAAATGTTGCCGAAGGTAACCGGTATTGCCATGTTTCACTGATGCTTTTGCCGCCTTAACGCACTAATTTCTCCGGTTCACTGGCTAGATTTTATGCATGGTACTTTCAGGGCGGCTATGATGGTTCAATTGAGCCAAGAGATGGAGATGGGCCCAACTCTGCTTTTGCCAAAATATTGGTTGAACAAGAAGGCAACTGCGTAAAGCTATTGCTGCACCCGCTGCAAAAAAATATTTCAATCAAAAAAACAAGTCTCCACGATGTTTATAATCTGAAGCGCGTGTACGACCTGCGTAGGGTAATACTTTAATTTTGGCTGAGCGATCACGGGAATAAGCTGGATGAATCGACGCGGGATTCAATTGGCAAATTACTGCGAGTAGGATTTCTGCGCAGTGAAGGCATTCCGCAGTATTCGGCAGCTGTCGACATTTCCGATGAAAGCCTTGCCGCCAAAGCAAGGGAAGTAAGGGCCTTGTTGCAGCAGGGCAAGGTTCCGCGCACGCTGGTTATTTCTAGAGACTACCCCGACTTCCGACATTGGAAGCGAAGGGAAGACAAGCAAAACCTTCCAATGAGCGTATCTCGGCAAGGGGAGGCGAGGGCGTCAAGCATAAGCAAGTCTATTCGTGTGGCGGACGTTCTGCATGATTTCGTAAACGCGGCGCTTGCTCCGCGAAAGGAAAAGCAGTGCCAAGTCAGGGATACGTTTCAAATGGTGCAAGGCGTTGATCGCCACCTGTTGTTCGTGCCTTTGGCGCAAGAGATTGCCAAGCGCTTAAAGCAAGAAGGTTTTGAAGTTGAATTGCACGCTATGCACCCTGAAAGCATACTCCCAGGTATGTTCGCAATACGTCCTAACAAAGAAACGATTAAGCACGTGAAAGCGCCACTATCAAAGCTCGCCGAATATTATCCGGCATCCTCGTTCCAACTTCAGTTCCGGGGTCCGCCAAAAATAATCAAGACGCTGCGGCTTGCCTAGTATAAATAGTGTCGCTTGCAGGCGCGGACTGGCTATATTGAGTTCTTAAAAAAGAGCTGCAAACGGGCTTGGCTTAACTAGATGGTATTGAACAGGGCCTGACCTAATAACCGGCGGCGCTCACTTGTTCAAAAAAAAATATTCTTTTCCCGCACCGCTTACTTCCGCAGTTGCACTTAAATTCGTTTAAACCTCCTGGCGAGGTCTCGCGGTAGTCCGCGGTTATTTCCTCGCCTTCTGCAATGTCTTTGTTGGCAACGTCGCAAAAGTCTTTCGCGTGCGTGTTGGGGCTGCAGGAGTGGTTCACGAACCTGCCGGGCGGCCGCATTACGAACAGCCTTCCTTCAAAGGAAGTGAGGAAGCGTTTTTTTTCTTTCGGGCAACACGGTTTCTTCGCTTGGGGAAACGGTTTCCGACAAGTCCCACTTTATTACCACTTCTCCTTTAGTGAAGCCGCGGGCTGCAAACACGCCTTTGCCGTGGATCCCGAACTTCTTTACCGTGACGCCGGACTGCCTTGCTGTTGCATCTGCCATACTGCGTACTTAGCTGTGCGGCATTAATTAATTCTCGCCGCCTTTGTCTTAACCGATGATGAACCATTATGAGTTCCTAGCGCGCCCGGTCTTTCAAGGCAAGGCGTGCGATGACGAGGATCTTGAGTTCTGATACGCGGGGCAACCGAACTCAAGGCTCGCAAACCAGCAGTGTTTGCGCAGGTCTTGAGTTCTGACGTACTTTTTTAATTCTCGCCCACTCGCACCGCGGTGTTCGCGTACTCGAATTAACAAACTTTTTGCCCAAGGCAAAAAGATGTACTGGTCTTGCCAGCGGGCAAGACAGCACATTGAAGAGTTACTAACTCTTCGAATGCCGTACAAATCCGAAGGGTTTGTTCCGGAAACCTGTACTAAAAAGGGGGCAAACTCGAATTCGAGAGACGCAAGGCCAGCAGGCGTTGCACAAATATTGAGTTCTGACAAGTGATGCAAAGCTTTTTTTACGGGTGTTTAGCGTACGAGCAAGGTGTTGGAGCAGACGTTGGTTCCATCACTAACGCCGGTGTTCGGCGTTATACATGCTTGCCATGTTTGTCCGGTTTGTGTTTGGGTGTTGGAGATTATGGGTTGGTTGTGGTATATTGCGTTTATTTGTTGTGGGGTTAGTGCTTGGTTGTAGACTTGGATGTCGTCTAGTGTTCCTTTAAAGTTGTAGGCGGGTTTGCTGTGTGCGCCGAGTGTTTGGATTGTGGAGTATGCTGTGTTGAATCCGCTGTTGTCTTTGGGTTGGCGGCAGTTTCGTGAAGTGTCTTGTGTGCCGTCGACGTATATTTCTATGCGGCCGGTGCTTTGTACGGTTATTGCGATGTGGTGGAAGCGTCCGTCGTTGGTTATTGGGGTGTTGCCGTAGCAGGTTTTTTGTGTTCCGTCAGGGTTTCTGTAGCTTACTATTACTTGGTTTGTGAGCGTGTGGTGGAATCCGATGTATTGTCCGTTGTTGTTTCCGTTGGCGAATATGTTGAGTTGTCCGTCTACACTTCGTTTTACCCAGGCGCTGAACGTATAGTTTTCCAAGTAGCCAGTTCCGTTGTTCAAACCGATTCCCGAATTTCCGTCAAACTCGTAAGCACCAAAAGAATCACGACCCCCAATCGGATTCCAAACTGCACCGGTTACGGTTGCAAGGGTGTTTGAAACGTATTCTTTAGTGCTTTCGGAATTGCTTTCCGCTTCAAAAGGAAGATTTACGACGGTTAAGGGAATGGAGTTGAGGTACCAATTCGTAATGTTTTTTAGTGCGCGGCCGCTTGGGTCGCGTGAGTTCCAGTTGAGTAGTAGGTCGTCGTTGGTGCGGTTTGCATTGCTCTCCGTTTTGAGTACTGCGTTCTGCAGTGTCAGTCTTGTACTGGTTGTTATTGTTATGCCGCGGGTTGCGCTAGTGGCGCTACCGTTTGTAGTGTAACGCGCGGTTACGTTGTAATTGTAAGTTCCGTCGGCGAGCGAGGTGAAGTTGTACGAGCAAGTGAAGTTTTGTGCTTGGTATATACTCCATCTGTCGGGTTCGGAGATTATCCACATTGTTTCTCCGTTGGTGCCGAATGTTACTCCCTCGGCTTGAGTGAGGCCGACTGGAATCGAGTTGATTATAGTTCCGTTGAGGTAGGTTTGCATGAGCTTGTTGCTTTGGTGGCTCAAGATGAACAGGTTGTCTGTGTTGGCGTCGTAGTAGGCGTCCGAAAGGTCGGCGGCAATTCCTGCGAACACTGCTTCCGCATTAAAGAGCGTGGTTACTACTGCAATTCCGGAGGAAATGTTTACTTGGTAGGCGGCCATGGGCAATTTTTCTTTGAACGCGTAGAACACGTTGCGCTTGGAGTCGTAGGCTATTCCTTCGAGTCCGTTGTTGGGTGAAGTTCCCAATCGCAGGTCGTAGTTGGACGATTGCGCGCGTGAAATGCTTGCGGTTGCCGCGTTTATCCTGACTATCGAGACGTTTTGAAGCTGTTCTTCGGTTATTGCAAACCAGTCGTAGCCGTCGCTGTTGTTGATGAACGTAATCGCTTCCACGTCTTGGAATCCAGTGGTGGTTATTTCGCGTTTCAAGGTTCCGTTTCGGTATAATTCGTTTATCGAGCTGATGCTGTTTCTGACTGAGTAGACGGTGTTCGTAGTCGGGCTGTAGGCGAGACCGGACTGGTCTGCTCCTAGTGCAAGGTCTTGGTTGTAAGTGGTTCGCGTGTAGTGCCTTAAGTTGAATGCAGTGGGCGTGAGGTCAACGCCGGATGTCGATAGGTCGTCGCTTGCGCGGAACAGGTTGAAGGCGGCGTTGGCCAAGCTGCTTGGCGTTCCTGTAATTTGCACTTCGACAAACAGGTTGGTTTGGTTGGTTTCAATGCCTGACGCCGGCGTTGAAGGGGTGTAGGCAATGGCGTCGGCTTGCGCTAACGGAACTGCTAAAACCAGCAGAACTGCTGAAATCAGTGCAACTTTCAGTAACTTATTCAATGACATATCCAACTCACGAAAAGGATTTCAGTGGAGCCGCTTATATGCCGAGTTGCGCGTTATAAATCTTTGTTTCATTATTTTACGAGAGGCGAGTTTATTCGCAGGTGGTTTGGGAAATAGGTTTTATCCAAGAGTTTTTGAAAAAATATCAAGTGCTTGGTTTGGCGGTTGCGTTCGTAATCGGCGTTGCTTCCACCAAGTTGGTTAATGCATTGGTTACTGACATACTCATGCCTGTAGTCGGCGCGGTGATTCCGGGCGGCGACTGGCGGGCGGCAGTCCTTGAGTTAGGGCCAGTCAAGTTTTTGATAGGCGACTTTATAGGCGCGCTGATTGACTTCGTGATAATTGCGGCAGTAGTATTCATTGTCATAAAGTTCATGATGAAAGGAGACGCTACTGCAAAGCGGTAATACAGTTTCAGGGGTTGAATGCGTTTGCTATTCGAGTTTTTTCGTCGCGCCGGCGGCTTGAAGTGCGTATACCGACATTGCATTAAGGTCGATGGCAAGCGCGAGTCTTCTGCCGAGCATTCGTGGCGGCTGGCGTTAATGGCTTCGGCGGTTGCAGGGGAATTCGGGCTGGATTCAAGCAAGGCAGTTAAGCTTACATTAGTGCACGACCTGCTGGAATGCATTGCCGGCGACACTGATTTCGTAGAGGTTGCCGAAGTCGTGCCTCGAAAGAAAGCAAGAGAAAGGCGGAAGAGGTGGCGGTTGCCGAGTTGAAGGCGTTTCTGCCGTCGGATTCCGGCGGTCGTGTTTCAAGCGCGTGGCAGGAATACAAGGCCGGCGTAACAGAGGAAGCAAAGTTCGTTAAGGCGTTTGACAAGCTCGAAACGTTGATGCAGTTGGTTGAAGCCGGGGGCGGCACTTACGACCGACCAGGGTTGATTCCCAACTACGCCGACGCCGCGGCGTTTCCGAAGCTTGAGCCGCTGCTTTTGCAGGTAAAGAAGGAATTAAAGCGCGAATTCGAAAAAGCGGGAATTCCCTAGAAAAAAGAATACGGCTCGTAATTATTCACGCGCTTGCCTTGCTGCACAGCAACGCGACTAGGTCGTGCGCTGCCTGCAAGTGCTTGGCCGCGTGTTCCGCAAAATCCCCCGGGGTCAACCCGAGGGTTTCCAATTCTTTCTCGCTGGGTTCGGCGTCCGAACTCCGCTTGGCAAGCGCCCTGTTCTTCATTATTAACGCGCTCCACTCGCCTTCGTGCTGGTGCAGCACGTAGTTGCGGTAGTTCTTGAACTCGCGCACCTTGTTCCTCTCCTTCTCGGTAAGCGCGCCGGTTTGTAACAGGAATTCGGCCAGTTTTGCGCCTTCGGTTGCGCCGGTCTTGTAAAGCGTTTCCGCGTGGTATTCCGAGAGGCTTGTTTTGGAAGCGAAAATGAGGAGAAGCAACTTGTCGACCGCCGCGTCCGCAACTGCGACGTACTCGCGCACGAAGCCCTGCTTCAGCGCTTCCAACGCCTTCGCTTCCCGTTGCTTGATTGAAGCGACTTGCTTCGCCAAATACTCTTTCATAATAGTATTGGGGGGAGGCGGTTTTTATTGCCTGTTGGTGTGGTCAATTCGTTCAGTAGCTTGATTTGATTAGCTCGACTTGTATTGGAAGCATCCGATTGTTTTTACGCAGCCGTCTTACTGCAGTTGTTCGGTCGACAGGCCGTCTGTACTCCTGCCGAGGCAGGAAAAGCATTTTCGCTCCAAATAATTCCTACAGGTAGTGCACTTTCCCGTGTATTCGTGGCCGCGTATTATTCTAGTCAGCGGTTTTTCCCAAATTTGTTCCAAAGTCTCGATTTTAAGGTTGCCTAGAATTACGTTGGGAGAACCGACGCAAGGTATTACTGCTCCGTCCTTTCGGACGTACAAGTGCCGGTTGAACCGCGTGCACGGCGGGCTTGCGATGTACGTTGCGTGCGGTTCCCAAGAGTTGTCGTATTCCTTTTTGTCTATTTTACTTAATTGTTATATGATCGGTTTCGCAAGCCGCGCTATTTCTTCCCGGTTGCAATTCCGTCCCCTGCCACGGGGAATAGGGATGTCCGCGTCGAATATCAGCTTATTGTCCCGGGCGTACCTAAAAATTGCCGGCATTTCGAAAGCATTTTGTTCCAAGACGCTTGTGACTATGCCCAGCCGCCCATTGTTAAAACCCCGCGCGATCAATTCGCGCATTACTGCGTCCCTTCGCACGGCGTATCCTTGACGTTTACCATCGCGTCCTGGATTTCACAGATTCGGCTGTTATACTTTACGAGCAGCAGCAGGTTCGGATACTGTTCCAGTTGTTTAATCGAACGCCCGTCCAACAGGTCTGCAGTAGTAAATACGGTTGTCTTAAGCTGCAGTGGCCTTACTAAATCAAGTATCTCGAAGGTGTCCCTTATATTCCGGGGGTGAAAAGGTTCTCCGGCGCCAACCAACCCAATCCGCTCGCCTACTAGTTTCTTGAATTCATGCAAGTATGCCTTAATGCGACCTATTGAAACGTTGTCAGGAGACTCGTCAAGCCCCCCTGATTCCGCAAAGCAATACGAACACCGTAGGTGGCAGCTGCCCCCGGTTTCGAACCACAGCTCTTTCAACGCGTTCGGCAGCGTTCCGGGTCCCCCATGTGCAGTCACATTGTTACTGGAAATTCGTCCGTCCATTACTACTCGCCAGTAATACTCTTGGTATTGGCTTTAAATTAAGTATTATGCCGTACATTTTTAACAAAAGGAAAAGATTAATAATGTATTTAGCCTTAAGTTGGACTGTGGAAGCGAAGCTGGATTTGAAGGATAGGAAGATTCTTTTTGAGTTGGATAAGGACAGCCGGGCGGGTCTCGGGGAAATTGCGCGGAAGGTGCGGTTGAGTAAGGAGGTGGTTTTCCACCGGATCAACCGCTTGGTTAGCGAGAAGGTTATCCTGAAATTCCATACGGTGCCTGCGAGTTACCGTTTCGGGTTGATGGCGTACAAGGTGTACTTGCGGCTGGGCAACATTTCAAGGCGGGATTACGGCAGGCTAATCAATTACTTGAAGGGGAACGATGCCATTTTTTGGATAGGCGTCTGTAAGGGCAGGTGGGACATGATGTTCGGGATTTGGGCAAAGACGATCGAGGAGTTTTTCATAATCCACGACCAGGTCTTGGACAAGTTTAGCAAGTACATTCATGACAAGGAGTTGTCGATAAGCAGGGAGAACCTGCAATATAATCGGCGGTGGTTTTACCATGACACTCTAAACCCTGTGGAATTTAATTTCGGTGAAACCCAGGGGCGAATCGCGCTGGACGAAAAGAACCAACGAATTCTGGATATAATGGCGGACAGTTCCAGGGTGAAGCTGGTCGATATTGCGGAACAACTGGGTGTAAGCCCGAAAGTCGTCGCCTACCGCATCCGCGAAATGGAGAAACGGGAGATAATCAAGGGGTACAAAGTATTGTTGAACCCGTCGCGCATGGGCTTCTGCACATGCAAGGCCTTCGTTTTCTTCAAGAACATCGACCGAGAAAAAAAGAAGCACTTCATTGAATACTGTAAGAGGCTGCCCAACCTTATAAATATAGTAATAACTTTTGCGCCGTGGGATATGGAGCTCATGTTCGAAACCAAGACTTACGAGGAATACTTCGGGATAATGGATGGCGTAAAGGAAAAATTCAACGACATAATCAAAATCTATGACAGCGTGCTGATAAGTTCGGAACCCAAGCAACGGTTCCTTTCAAAGGAATAACTTCGTTTCTTGCTTTCACGCGTTGAAGCACGCCAGCGTCTTTTGCAGCGGCTGGGCTTTGGGCCCTTCGCGGAGGATTTTGCTGTTGCGTACCCAGTGTTTCGGTTCGAGTTTTAGCGCGGCAAAAGCGTGTTTTACTGCTGCAGTGTACTCGTTGAACTCTACGGGCGGCTGGGCCAGCGCGTGCCGTACGTTTTCGCGCACGTTCCACACTCCCAGCGGGACGTAGTCGGAGTAGCACTCGCGCAGCACTATCGCGCCTGCTTGTTTTCCGAGTTTATTCATTTTTTCGCACAACGCTAGCCGCGTCGAATAGTAGCATCCGCCTACCGACGAGTATTCTTTTTTGCGGTCGAAGCCCTCGCCGTCTCCGAACGTTGTCGCATCGCGTCCGTTGGAAAAAAACGCTTCCACCCAGTCGTACTGCCACTGGGACGGGAAGAGGATTACGGCGTAAGTCTGGGAGAGGGAGGAGTGCTTGAATACCAGCGGCCTATCAAGTAACGGAAGTATTTTCACTTCTTCCAAAAGGTTTTCAGAAAGGTTAGAGTCGACTGCGGTAATGCTCCATCTGGTTGGAACGAACTTGCGATTTTTTTCAAGCCCGAAGGCGCCTACGCTGAATGCCCGCGTTATTGCCGATACTGTCGAGCCTTTTTCGTAGAGTTCCTGCACTGCCGTTGTTGCGCGGCAGTCGGTGTCGTGAAACATTACTTCGAGTTTTTGGTCCCATTTGCCGGAGTTTACTTCCAGCTTCTTGAGTAGCGCAGAGGGCCCGAAGGCGAGGGCGTCGTCGTTGAAGAAGCTTCCGCGTGGCTTGTGGGTAAAAGTGGCGTCGACTTCCGGCGATACCTGCGACAACGCAATTTCCCGCATTTGCTCGGCCTTGCGCGACTCGTCCCATATGCTTACTGCCTGTTTGCCGCGCACCAGGCCCATTCGGAAGTCCACTATCTCGGAGGCTGTCTTCCCTTGGGAAATCCATTGTTCGGGCGAGTCCATGAACAGCGTGTCGCCGGACTGGTTTGGAATTAATGGACCGACAAAGACTTTCGGGTAACCGAAACGGCCAATGAACACCGAGGGCGGGCTTGCGCCTTGCAGGTGCTCTCCGGCAGTGGCGAACTTGGTGTGCTGGAACTTGGATTCGAGTTGCGCGAGGAACTCGCGCTTGAAGTTCTTCATCTGGAAAACTAGACTTTTAGTGCCACGGGCGGTTAAAAAACGCATTCCCAGTGGTTTGCCAGTGGGTTGTTCGTGCTAAAGCAAGAAGCGGTGAAAGTCTACTTGGTATTCGGGTATTCCGAGCGAGAGGCCGTATTGCCTTGCAGTTTCGTATTGTTCCTTGCTTTTACGGTCGATGTGGAAAACCTTGTTTCGGAAGATTATGTAGTGGCGCGTCTCGTTTTTGAAGTCGGCGTACCAATAGCCGGCCGTGCTTGAACAGGGTTTTGAGCCGATTACTTTGCTGATTTCTTGGGCAATTCGTTTCGCTTTGTCTTCAAGTACTTCGATTGTGTGTAGCGTCCAGTGCTGCAGCCAAGGCGTTTGGTGCTTGGCGGTGACTTTTTCGACTCTGGTTGCCAGAACTTTCACTTTTTTCAATACGGTATTGTCTTCTAGGCTCTCTTCGATTATAGTGCCGATGAAGTCGTTTGTCACGGCATAATAATCCGCAGTCCTAATAAAAAGAGCGTTGCCGGTGTGGGTTTCAGCACTTGATTACAATCAGTGGAACGACCATTTCTTCGCGTGTTGTTCCGCCGTGCTGTCCTTTCGTGCGCCGCATGGTCTCTCCTTTGACGAAGTCCCTTGCTTCCAGCCCGGGTTTTGCGAACAGGACGAAGTCGCCCATCCGCTTTCGTAGCGCGGGATGCGGCTTTCCTGGACCCAATAGTTTGCGGCGCAGTACTTCCTCGGATGGAACTACTGTGCAGTATTTTTTCAGTTGTTTCCGTGTGAGTTTCGCGAACTCGGCTTTTCTTCCTTTTTTGACTAAGCAAGTTGCAGCGCGGCTGTCGCCTGCGCGGCAGTTCCAGCATTTCCGTGAGTTGCGGGAAGTCGTTTAGTAGTATCCTCTCCCTTATTCCGGTGAGGCCGTGGTCGGCGGTAACAAGGAGTACTGCGCCGGTGCTGCGTAGTTTTTTCGCGAGTTTTTTCAACGCGTTGCTTATTTTGGTGAATTCGGTTTTCGCCCTTTTGCTTTTCGGGCCTTTGCAGTGGCAGGCGACGTCCAGTGCCTCGGCGTAGGCGAGGACGAAAGTTTTTCCCTTTTTCCTTTGGGCGGCTTGCGCGGTTTTTTCCACGAACTGGGCGTATCCTTCGTAGTTTATTCGGTTTGCGCCCGTGCAAGCAATCATGTTGAATGCGCTGTCCGCGATTTTGCGCGGCAGGATTACGAAGGAAGGCGCGCGGATGCGCTTGAAGAAAGGAGTGAAGCTGAAGGTCTTGCGTACTTCCTTCTCGGGCAACTGTTTCTTGGCGCCGTTGGGAAGCATTTTCAGCGCGACGCAAACCCCGCGGCCCGTGCGGAGCAAGTAGCCGGTTATTTCGTGCATTGGCGGCGGAAGTCCGGAGTAAAAAGTGCTGAATGCGGTTGCAGTCGTTGCGGGAAACACTGAGGTGATTGGCTTGCGCCGGTTTTTGCGCAGGATTGCGGCGGCTTCGTTTCGCGGAAGAAACGCTCGTCCATTCCGTTAATCACTACGAGCACGATGTTCTGCGCTTGGCGCAATTCGCTTGCAGGCAGTTGCTTGAGTTGGGGGAAAGGGCTTTTCCAACCAAGCGCTCCTCCTATTGACGACATGAGGTTGACTTAGCAGTTTTCGTAGTTTGGGAAATGGGGTTTCATTTCAGAGCCAACCCATTTTTTTGAACATTTTCTTTGAAGGGCGGTTTAACGCAAGGGTCGGCAATTCTCTCTTGTCGTGCCATTCCAGCGCCGTGATGTCGTCGCCTGCTTTGGGTTCTCCTCTTTCGTAATCTGTTTCGTACTGGAGGAAAAGATAGTGCGTCGTTTCGCCGTGTTTATCCGGCTCGTAGTCTTCGTCAAAGCCGATTTTGTGGAGGTTTCTCACTTCGATGCCTGCTTCTTCGCGGATTTCCCTGCGGAGGTCTTCTTCCGTGGATTCGCTTTCCTGTTTGATGCCGCCGCCCAGCAGGTGCAGGGTGTTCGGATATGGCTCGACTCCCGCGGGTTTCCTGCCGAATAGAAGCAAGTTGCCTTTCTTGATTACTGCAGTGACAACGATTCTGGTCTTCACTTCAAATCACGCTGTTTTAGGGGCTGTTGCCTTCAGTTGTGTAAACGACTTCCATAAAAAGTAGCCCACTATCCCCATTGTAGCTATTGGCGAGAACCATGCGGGAATGTGGGCTCCAAAAGCGTCGGCAAGCATTATTATTCCAAGAACCAAGATTGAGTACATTGCGCCGTTCTTGAGGAAAACGTATTTTTTGACGTTTTCGATGTTGCGTATCGTCATTTCCCTTACTACCAGCGCGCCCAATCCGTTGCCGAGCATTATTAGGGGCACGGACATTGTGAATGCGAACGCGCCGAGCACTCCGTCGATTGAAAAAGTTGCGTCGATTACTTCGATGTACATCAGTTTGCTTAAGTCGCTCATTCCTCCGGCTTTGGAAAGCATCTGTTTTTCGGCGAGTTCTGCGTTTTGTTTGAAGCCGTGCGTTATGAAAAACGCCGTCGAGCCGACTACTGCGCCGAAGGCCATTAAGGGGTTTATGGGAATGGCGAACCACACTACTGCTGCTAGGATTATTGAAACAATCGCGTAGAACCAGACTCCTTGGGCGTAGAAGAATTTTTCGCCTTTCAGGCCGAAGTTCTTGGGTTCGAGGAATAGCCAGTGGAAGAAAAGGAATATCAGGAATATACCGCCTCCTGCTAGGAGCATGGGCGCGCTTTGTTCTACTGCGTGCATTACCGCGGGGTTTGAGCTGAAAGTTGCCATCAGCGTGTCCACGGGGCCTAGCGAGGGGTTGGCGGCCCACATTATTGCCCAAGGGAGTATGAAGCGCACTACGAAAACCGCGATAAGCAAGCCCCAGAATAGGAACCACCTTCTTGCCCAAACGCTCATTTTCGAAAGGATTTCGGCGTTAATGACTGCATTGTCGATGCTGGACACCGTCTCGAAAATGCAGAGCCCTAAAATCGTCAGTATAATTGCGAACAAGTCCATTTGCAAATCAAGTCTAAAAATAATGGTCGAGCCGTGCTTTTATTCCTTTCAGACAGCCGTGCCAGAATGCGTTCGTTTACGCTCACGAAATCGCTTGCACAGGGCACTCGTCGATTGCTTTTTGCACGCATTCTTCAGAGTCGCTTGCAGGCGCAAGTGCCGTGCTTTTGCCGTCGTCTTCCAGTTTGAAGCTTTTTGGGCAGCTGCGCGTGCAGAGGCTGCAGCCTATGCATAATTCCTTGTCTACTTTCGCTTGTCTAGTCATCATTTTTGGAATCATTTTGTGAAGCCCAGTCTTTTCTTGGTTTCTTCGCTCATCAGTTCAGGAGTCCATGCAGGTTCCCAAACCAATTGCACGTCTACTTTGCCTATTCCTTCAAGTGCTTCCACTGCTTCTTGCACTTGCTTGGTCATGTAAGCGTGCATCGGGCAATGCGGGGTGGTGAGCGTCATTTTTACTTTTACGTCGTTCCCGTTTACGTCCACTAAATAAATTAGGCCTAAATCAACGAGGTTTTCTCCTATTTCCGGGTATAGGCACTTTTTTAGCGCGTCCCGCACTTGCTTTTCCGACACCATTTTTAATGCCCCCTCTCTTGCTTGCGGCTGTAAACCAGGCGTGGCGGTTGTGGCCGTCTATTGCTTCTGCAATTTCTCCACGCGCCGCCAATTCGTTTAGCACGTCGTTCAACTTGGGTTTGGGCACGTGCAACCCATTGTTCTTCGCCAGTTTCTGCGCAACTTCCGCCGTTGTTTTGGGCGCAGGGTCTTTGTCAAACAATTCCTTTAAAATGAAAGTCATGTCTTCAGTGAAGTTCCAAGGGAAGATCATCCATGCCCACTCGCGTTTTGCGGCGTAGTAGTCGGGAGTAAACTTTGAGGTTTCCAGCGTGAACAGCGTTGCAGTCTTCAATTCCGCAGGTTCCAGTGCTTTCAGTGCAGGCAAGGCGGTCTTGAAGCTTTCTCCAGTGTCCGTAATGTCATCAACTAAAAGCACGTTCTTTCCCCGTAAGTTTGCAGTGAACGGATGGCGTAACCGCGCACCTTGCATGTCTTTGGAAGCAGTGATTCCCCAGTGGTCGACTTTAATGCTGGTCAAGTCGGTTACGCTCAGTAAGTCGCAGAGGTTTCTCGCATGCACGTAGCCGCCGCGGGCGATTGCGATTATCAAATCGGGCCTGAACTTGTCGGACCGTATTTTTCCTGCGACTACCCGCGAGTACTCGTACATGTCTTCCCAATCCCACAAAACGAACTTTTTGGCTACAGGCATTTTATTTCCCTCCATTCAGATGTCGAGCAAAATCCTTATTTTCCACGAGTTTCCTTCTTGGGTCACGCGCGTTTCGTGGTGCGTAACCGCTTTTACCGTCATGCGGCCGGCCTCGCGGTTTGCATCCCCGCCTTCCACAATTCCTTTTAGGGAATAGCCGCGCGTGGTTTTTGCAAATTCGGTTACGCGAAAGCTCTTGAAAAACCATTCGTTTGCATCCTCTTCCGACAACAGCCGCGAGAGCGTGGCAACGGCCAGTTCTTCAAGCGAAACCGCGTGCACCGCTACGTCCAGGCTATTACTCCCCCTGACTTTCGAAGGGTCTGCAATCGTCTCAAACAATGCTTGCGCCGCGTTTTCAAGCGCCTCTTCGAAAGAAGCTCCGCTTGACTCGAACAAAACGTCCGCAGTGTGCTCTAAGAAAACGGTTTTACTTGCCATTGCAAAATCCTTAGCGCCGACTGCAATAAAAAACAGTGGCTTACGTTTTCACACGCACGAACAACGCGGTAATGTTGTCGTGATGCGGTTTCTTTCCTTCCAGCCTGGCTTGCTCCAACGCCTTCTTGTGCGCTTTTGCAACCAGCGCCTTGGCCACGTTAGTCCAAGTCAAGCGGGGCTTGGCAATTTCTTTTTTTATTTCCTCGTCGCTCAACAGCGAGTGCAGGCCGTCTGAACAAATGAGTATCGCATCGTTCCTGCTTACGCTGAAATGGTTGTAATCCGCTTTGTTTAGGAAAACAGAGTCGCGATTCCTGTGACCGCCTAGAAACTGCGTGAGTTGGCTGTGGCCCGGGTGGTTTTTCGTAATCGGAAGTCCTTTGTCAATCAGCGCTTGGGCCCACGTGTGGTCGGCAGTAACTTGCTTGAGCTTCTTTTCAGCCCAATCGTAGTGGTAAACCCGGGTGTCTCCTGCGTGAACCGCGTGCGCAACCCCGTTTTTGAGCGCGACTGCCGCAACAGTCGAACCCATTGCGCCGTGGCTTGAAGTACTTGACTGTGCTTCTTCTATTTTTTGTTGTGCGTGCCTGAACGTCTTGAGCAGTTCTTCGCCTGGATTTCCTGACTTGATTATTTCGCCGTGTTTTTCCGCAAACGATTCGCACGCGATTTCGGCAGCGTGCTCGCCGCCTGGATAACCCTCCATTCCGTCTGCAACCACGAACAAATCCGTTTTAGCATGAAAACGGTCTTCGTTGTTTTTCCGTCCTCCAACGTGGCTGAAGGCTTGCGCCTTAACGCGAGGGCTTCGTTTAGTTTCCAAAGGTTTTCGGGAAGGCAAATTCTTATTCACGCTCCTTTCTTCCAAGGTCGGCTAGGCTGCGGCCCGAGTTTCGCGGGTTTTCTTCTGCAGTTTTTCGAATTTTTTCAGTGTGATTCAACCAGTGCAGCGCTGCGTCCACCACGCGTTGTTTTGCATGGCTTTGAAGCAGTTTGGTTTTGGTTGTATTCAAGTACTCTCTGGTTTCTGTAAGCGTTTCAATTGCCTTGCGTAATCTCGTTGTTTTCAAATAATCCGATTTGGGCTCGCGGCTTCGTAATTCCAGCACCGCGTTGGAAAGTTCTCGCAGGGTGCCTGCCACGTTTTCGGCTCTTTCTGTGCTTAGTCCGGAGTGTTTGGCTACTTCCTGCGTTGCTTTCGCAAGCAGTTTCATTTGTTCCTTGTTAGGCCACAGCGGCACTTTACGGTCAAGCGTCTTTTCTACTGCAGGTTGCGCGTCTTGTATTACGCTGGGCGGTTTTATTGCAAGGGCTGCGTGGTGTTCGTTCAGGCGCTGTATGAAATCAGCTAGGTCGCTTAGTTTTCTTGAAAGCAGCCTTTCTCTCGGGCGTATTTCTCTTGCTACGCCATCAAGCGCTTCGTAAAACGAGGTCGTATGCCTTGCGAGGCCAAGCGCAGTAATCTCGCCGGGCGAATGCGGCATTAAGTCAATGTGCGCCAAGTGAGCAGCGTGTAAGTGCCTTATGACCGAACGTAATTGCCTGCGAATCACGTCTTTCGATTTCCAGTCGGATACAAATCGTTTTCTTGCGGCTTCGCTTTCAAAGATTGTTTTCGCAGCGACGCTCGCAATAACGTCGGCGTGTTGGTCTGCTTCGCTTTTTTGTTCGGGAGTTGTCGGGTTCCAGAAGTCCATGTTTGAATAAAGGGTGGTTTTCTTGAAGTGAGGGTATTCGTCGTTGGCTGTTCGTTTAGAACCTTTAGGGCTGCGGGGGGTTACGTTCAAATCGTTGTGTATTTTTTTGAATATCTCGTGGGGTCGCTTCGCCATTTGCCGTTCCTCCTATTTTTGCTCAAAGCGTTTTTATTCCTTGGGCGCTTGATTCTTGTTGCTTTTAGTTAGTTTCAGGAGGTTTTTAAACGTTGTTTCCGAAGATGAATCCCGCGCAAATGGCTAAGATAATGAACCAGATGGGCATCAAGAACGAGCCGATCGAAGCTTCGAGGGTAATCGTTGAAAAGCCGGATGGTTCCAAGTTGGTTATCGAGAACCCGCAGGTTACGCTTATTGACATGCAGGGCCAGAAGAGCTTGCAGGTTGCAGGCGACTTCGTGGAAGAGGCAGGCAAGGAAGACAAGGGACAGTCCGACGTCGATTTGGTGATGCAGTCTGTTCTGTCGGCTTCGCGCGAAGCGGCCGAGCAAGCGTTGAAGGAAGCCGACGGCGACATTGCGCAGGCAATAATGTCGCTTGAAAAATAGTTTTCCTTACTTTTTAGAAGTCAATTCAATTACTGTAGCGGTTGCGTTGTCGTAAGCGTCTTTGGGCAGTCTTTCGATCAACCTGACCGCTGGATTGCCTTCTTTTAGGTTAAGTACGGCTTGAATTTGTTTTTGGCTTAGGGTTCGGTGCAGTCCGTCCGTGCAGAGCAGGATTGCGCGGTATTGATTGCGGTCTATTCTCGTAATTTTGGGCGGCCAACGCATTTCGCTGTCTTCTAGCGCCTTCACGAATTGGGCGTGTCCTCTTTCTCCTTTTGGATAATACGACGCGTTGGGTTGTTTTGTTCCTATGAATTTGGTTAATTTGCTGTGTTGGTCGGCGGTTACTGCCTGGTTTTGGTCCGCGCGGTGTTGTGCAAGCGTGTGGTCTCTTGTTAAGAGAGTTAAGATTCCTTCGTGGGTAAGTTCGTAGATTCTGGTGTCTCCGGTATGCGCTAAAAGTATGGTGTGACTGTCTAGTTTGGCTAGCGCGGCGGTTGTTCCAATGTTTGGTTCGTTGTATCTGCGTTGGGTTTTAAGCACGTCGTCGAACGCTTTTTGGAATCCGGAGTGGCTGGGTTGGGCCGTGATTGCCTTGCAAGCGGCTTTGGCCGCGTGTATTCCGAGGGTTTCGTGACTCATTCCGTCGGCAAGCACGTACGCCCCGTTTTCGCGGTTGGTTTTGAAAGCGTCTTGCTGTATTTTGCGTTGTCCTATTAAGCTTGCAGTGTATATCGTGGCTTCTGGATGGATTTCTTTTCCTTGGGTTATTCGAGAAGTCGTCATTTTAGGTTAAGCGCTCTTGTTATTTGTTTTCGACGCAACGTTTTGGTCCGAAGATGCACCCCCGTTTTTAGGCTACTCTCGTCTATTTGCAGAACTCTCTTTTCCTCTGGCAGGGCCAGGCTGGAACCGCGGTTCTTGTGCATGTTTTAGTCTCTGCTTTGCTCTTAGCCTCGCCAAGTTTTCTTCAAAAACCGTTTCGGTCCCCTTAGCACTGGGCATTTTGTTTTCAGTTCCTTGATTGACGATGATTCTATTGAATGCTTCTTCAACGTTGTCCGTAAATGCTTGTGCTTCAATTGGGTTTCTAAGGCGTTCTGGGCAGGTTAGGCGCCGGTGTGGGGGTAGTGCGGCTGGTTTAGCTTCGGGTGCAGGTAAGTTGCGGGTGGTTCTTACTATGTTCGCGATATTTCTTGTTGTTGCCGAATTCAGTTTGCTTGTCCGTTGCCTGATTTCGTTTCGGGTTGCTAGAATCCTTTGTGCTTGCGCGTTTATTCCTTCAAGATGCGCGGATAATTCGTTTAGGCGTTTTGAAGCGGCTCGTTTTATTTTATCGTTTAACGGGGTTTGATTCATTTTCGTTTGTGCCAGTTTTATTGCGGTTACGACCGTCGGTAAACTCCGGACGTAAGTTAGGGCGTTCTTGTTTTTTGGTGGGTTGAACGAATTCTTTTTGGGTACGAGCGTCAAGCGCGTCTTTAAGGTCGTAGGTTAAGGTGGATATTACTGTCTTCATCTGTCTTTGGCTTAATTTTTGCACGTTGCTCGAACCGGTTGGCAGGTGTGCCTGCATTATTCGGGTCGCTAGGTCGGCATAGGCGGCGGTTGTGTTGCGTCGGTCGTCGGGTTCAAGTTCGGCCCATTTGGTAATTGGAAGTTGGTATGAAATTTCGGTTAACCCTTTCGATAACCTATTTTCGTGCGGTTGCCACAATACGTGGTTAAGGTGATCTGATAGTTCAGTCAATCGTCTTGAAACTTTTTGTTTTAGCTCATACTCTAACGCTGAGCGTTTTACGTATTTCAATGCGTCCGGGATTGCGGCTATTACCGATTTTAGGGCGCGTTCTTGTTTTGGGTTGTTTTGCGCGGGTTCTTTTCGTGCATTATGCGCTGGAAGGTTATATGCTAGTATTGATATTAGTAACTTCAGCTGGTTGTTGTTGAGTTTGCCCAACGTTGGGTCAGAGGAACGGTCTCTTATCGATTCGGCAGCTAGTCCGCCCATAGGCATCTGCTACCTCGCGTCCTTTCGGGTGTGTTGGTGCATCTTGTAATTTTGGCCCTCTGCGAATTGTCTCCAAGTGCTCATATAATCTAGGCGCGTTATTTCCTTCTTGGAATACTTCCTTGCAGGGTTAAGTTTGGAACCTTAAGGGTTTTCTTCCGAATAAGGGAGGCACGCGGTATTGTCGTGCCAAGCGTGTTCAACGGCTGTTGTTTTTCGTTGTTTCAGCACCACCGTTGTTCGATTGTGTAAGTGTGTTCGGTTGTTCCGCCTGCCGGAACCGGTACTTCCCAGGAGTACTTGTAGGTGGATTCTTTCTTGTGGGACGCGCTTTCACGGAGTATAGTCACGTCTCCCCAGACGTTTTCAACCACTACTACTTTAATTGCTTCGGTTTTGTGGTTGCGGACTTTCACGGTGTAAGAGTTTTCTTGGGCGCACGAGCCGCGTTGGCGGTTGTCTGTTTGCGTGCGTTCTGCCACTACGTCGAATGTGTTGCCTACTGCGAGTTTTAGCGACTCGTTTTCGGCAGTGTGGTCGATTTGGTCTTCGCCGAGGAACTGCAGTTGCCCACTCGAATCGGGTTTGTACATTCGGACTTTTCCTTTAGGCAGGGGCAGTCCCAGCCCTTGGCTTTTCTTGTTTTCAAAGTTAAGTTTTACTTGGACTTTAGAGCTTGAAGAGGGTTCGAACACGAATTGTTTTTCGACTTTGACGTTTTCAGCGTTGAAGAAGTTGATTTGCTTGACTTGACCGTTTGCGAGCGTTGTCGGCCGTTCGAGCGTGTAGAGGTGGTATTCGAACAGTTGTTCTTGTGCAAACGATTTGGAGTCGGCTGCGCCGACTGCCATTGTTTCGGCGTACATTCGGGGCGCGGGCACTGCCTGGTTTTGTACTAGGTTGACGTCGCCTGCAACGAGTTTTAATTGCGCGTTTTCGAAAGTGGTTCCCGCGTCGTTGGTTACGCTTACCCATCCTCTTAGTTGCATTGACGTGTCGTCTGCGTTGGTTGTCGCAACGTAGTTTGCAGTCCAGTCGAGTCCGCTGGTTAAGTACGTGACTTCAAAGTCGTGCTTGCCTGCTTGCGTGTTGGCCAGCAGCCAAGTCAGCGTGGGCGTGGTGATCAGCCCTTCGGGCAAGGCGGGGTAGTTTATTTGGTCGTAGTTGCCGAGGCTGGTTATTCCGGTTGCGGTTTGGAGGACGAGCGTGCCTCCGGTTGAACTCAACAGGGTTCCGGAGATGGTTTGGTTTGCAGTCCGTACTGAAATGGTTTTGTCCACGTACTTCTGCAGTAGCTTCTGGTCGTTTATCAAGTCGTAGTCATAGTTTTGTTCAAGCAGCTGCGTTCCTTGGTCGGTTAGGTCTTTGAACGTGACGCTGGTGGCGTCGATGTAGGCCGCGGTGTTTTTGAGCTTTAAGAGCGACGCGCCTCCGCTTAATTCGGCAGTTCGTACTTCTTTAACCAAGCCGATTCCGGCTTGTTGGTTGTACTGCATTTTCATTTGGGTGAAGGGCTGGTAGTAGTCTTGTGCCTGCGATTGGTATACCGTGACTTCGACTGCGTTGGGCTTGTCGGAAGAGGCTTGCTCGGGGTTTTGCAGCATGTCCCAGCTTACTTTCAGTGTTGCTTCATTGACTTGTTTGGTGGGCGCCGTGGCTGCGAAGGCGATCGCTATTGCGACTGCGATCACTGCTATTGCGAGGGTTATTGTGACTGCGTTGTTTTTGTCAATCATTTTAATTTTATCTCCGTTAGTGGCTTTCGCGGGTTGTCAATCGACACATTTTAATTTTATCTCCGTTAGTGGCTTTCGCGGGGTGTCATTACGTAACCTGCTGCAAACAGGATTGCTCCGAGTGCAAAGTCTGCGAATGCCGAGAACAAAAGGGAATTCAGCGTGTTTTCCGTTGCAGTTCGGGTTGCTGCCAAGTCGGCCGTACTAAAACCTATTGACTCGGCGGCGTTTCCGCTTGAAAGGGCGTCAAGCTGTTTGAGCGTCTGCGACGTTGCTGCTGAAGTAGTGTAATACTGGTTGAACTGGAATAACCCTATTGCGATGCAGAGCACGCCTAGAAGTACTATGCTTGCTGCTAAAAGTTTTTTTCTCAAAATAATCCCTTCGCTTGCATTCATTGGCGGGCGGGTTGTTAAAAAGCGTTTGTAAAAGGAGAGGGCGTTACCTAAAAAAACTTTTTCGCGCAAATATATTACGTTATGATTCCTTCTACAGAGCATTGTAGGCGTCTTTTGCGCGAGCATTGCGTTCCTGACAACATACTTCGTCACATCGAGCAAGTGCGGCGTGTTGCCGTGTTTCTTGCGTTGCGCATGCGCGAGCGGGGCTTTTCCGTAGACGTTGCGTTAGTCGAAGCAGGCGCGTTGTTGCATGATTTGGACAAGCATTTGACTTCCGGCGAGCCTTCAAAGCACGGGGAGATTGGCGCGGAAATGCTTTCCGAACTGGGTTGCCCTGAAGTTGCTTCGATAATTCTGAAGCACTGCAAGCTCGGCCATTCGCCGTTGCAAGACACGTTGGAAGAGAAGCTAGTTCGTTACGCGGACATGCGCGTCAAGCACGATTGCGTGGTTTCAGTAAGCGAGCGGTTTGATTACTTGAAGGAAAGATATGGAAAGCGCGATAAGGAAGTAATGCGGCTTATAGTAGAGTCGGAGCCCGAAGAATATGCGCTTGAGAAGGAAATTACTGAAAAAGCGGGTTTAACGCCGGAACAAGTCGTTTAACTTCGGTTTGCAGTCCTGCCGGTTATCCAATGATAGCGCGTTACCTGCCATTGAGGTATAATGTAGCCGATTTTCTCGTTTCCTGTATTTCGTTGAATTGCGGAGAGCGCAGGTCTGTTTGCACTTGTTTTGACGTTCGCAAAATTTTTTCAAACTTTTGCCGTCGATAATTTCGTGAAGGCCCAGAGGTTTGGAAACTATTTGGGAGTAACTGTAATAGGGTTTTTCGTTTACGCCGCGTTTTTTTTGTGGCAATGCCCAGAGTTGAAAGCAGGCGGTGCATTGCTGCGTTGCAAGCGGACCTCGCGTAATCCGTTTTTGCTTTTTCGCCTGCACTTCCGTGATTCACAGGTTTTCTATTGCCTTTACTAGCTTATTTGCGTGCGCTTCGTTTTCCACGCGGGTTAAGTGTATTCTGCGGCCTTTAGGCATTATTTCCACGCGCGTAATCAAGTACGTATTTTCAACCACTATTTTTTCGCCGCGTTTTTTCATTCGGCGCGTTTTTTTGACAATTTAGTTGATAAGAGCGTGTTTCCCTTTTCCTTCAATTGTTTGAAACCATTGCTTTGCCCAGTTTTTTGGCAGTCGGCTCGTTTGCGTAAACGTGGATGGCCGCAAATCCTTTTTTGAGTAGCTGCGTGTTCGCGTGTTTTACAAGAAGACTGCCTAATCCTTTTCCTTCAAGGCCGGACGCTACGGAAGCGTGGCCGACCCACGCGTGATTTTCTCCGTTGGTTTCGTGGAATTCCAGCGAGTGAAAACCGAGTATTCTTCCGTTTTTTGAAATCACAAAGCAGGGCCATTCTTTTCGGAGGCCGCTTGGCGCAAGCGGGTAGCCGACTTGGAACAAGTGCTGGTTTTCGTAAAGCCATTGCTTTTCATTTTTCCGTGCAAGCCTGACTATTGGTCTTTCAGTCGGCATATTGGCTTCGCGTTCTTTTCTTTCACGGCAATTCTTGTTGGGCGTTTTTGATTTCAATTGCGTCTTCGAGCCTGAGCTTCATTAGGAAAAGTTGGGGAATCAACGTCTTTCTTCTGGTAACGGGGTTTATTCGGTAAGCGGGCGCGTTTTCAACCATCAGGGCGTGGCCGCCTTTGATTGCCATTATTGCCCTGGGCCTTTGGTAAGTTGTATTGTCGAGGTTGCGGCCTTCTTCAGTGTGCAGGAAAGTAAATGCCGTGAGTCCTTTTTGTTCTGGGTAATACGGTCTTAGTTTTTCAATTACGTGCTCGGCCGTAATTCCGGGTCCGAAGTGGGCTGCAATTTCTTTTGCCGCGCTTTCAAGTGTTTTATGGGGCGTAAGCCGAAG
Source organism: Candidatus Micrarchaeota archaeon CG1_02_51_15 (assembly GCA_001871495.1). Classification (GTDB taxonomy): domain Archaea; phylum Micrarchaeota; class Micrarchaeia; order Norongarragalinales; family UBA8480; genus UBA8480. Next base: position 13,458 of record MNVG01000024.1, on the reverse strand, counting down.
GCCTGTTTTTATGAGTTCTCGGGTTTCAATCGCTTCCTTCAGGTTTAAGACGGGTTCGCGGATTTCCGCGGACCTGCCTCGTTTTGATCCAGTCATGTTCTAACCTTTTTTTCATCCTTTTAGCCAAGGCAGGAAGTTTACCGCCAGTATTAGTAGGAAGATTATTGCAATTGCCTTTGATGATAGTAACGCTTGTTTTTCGCGTTTTGGGCCCAGTGCGTGGATGAGTTCGTCGCGTATTATGTAGTGGCCGTCTGTGATGAACAGGGGCATCATGTTGAACAGCGCCACCATTAAGTTCAGGAGGGCGGTGAGGTTGGCTACTGAAAACAGCAGTGCCAGCGCGGCGTAGGGCAGTTCCATTCCTTGCTTTGGCGTGTTGGATACTATTATTCCGAGCTTGCCTTTTTCTTTTAGCGTAACCGAATAGTCGCCGCCTTCTTTGGTTTGTATTCGGGCAACTTCGCCTGCTTCCAGAGGCTGCATTGCGTTTCCCAAGTCGGTCGAGCTTGCAATCGGGACTCCGTTCAAGGCGATTATCGTCGAGTTTTCAGGCAGTACGCCGTAGGCGTTTGACGCGTTGGATACGGTGTTTACGAACACGCCTCCGCTTGTGGCGCCCAGTGCTATTGCCAGCGGGACCGAGAGTATTACGAACAGAAAGGCAGTAAGGAAGTTTGCAGTGCTTCCTGCAACCAACACCCGCCTTCGTTTTTCAATAGGGGTTTTTTCGAATTGTTTTTCGTCTTGTTCGACGAAAGCGCCTATTGGAATGAATCCGAACAGGATTACTCCCGATGATTTTACCTTGAGTTTTTCTATGAAGAACAGTATTCCGTGCGCCATTTCGTGTACTATCATCAGTATTACGAGCGAGGCAATGGCTTCAATTGGGAGAGTCAGGCCCGGGATTGCAGGCATTGCGCCGGGTGCGGCTGTTTCGAAGTTGGTGCCTATTGAGAACGCGTTCATCGCGATTATTATGAAGAACGTTGCGGCCAAGCCGAACAAGACGCTTATTATCGTGAACACCGGCGTCAAGTCTGCGCGTCCTGTTGCAGTCATTTGGAATGCCCAGGCAAAAAAAACTAGCACCAGCAGGTGGGCCGCGAGTTTCTTGGGGTTTTTTCCAAAGAGTTTCCAGCCGTACAATGCCCCAAAGAAAAGGGTTAGTCCGAGTTCGGATAATGCCGTGCTTTGGGAAGCGAATTTTTGGGCGAGGATTTTCATTGCGTTGAATCCGTTGCGTCCGCGGAGTACTATTACGCCCCAGCCTCCGATGAAACCGCCTGCAATCTGGAGTGCTTTTCCGCAGATTGCCAGACAGGCTATGCAGGCTACTGCCTTTGCGTAAACCGGGAGTTCCGAGAATGCGATTAGGAAGAATGCAGCTGTCGTAATTACGGCGGCTGCAAGGTAGGGCAACGGTTTTTCAATGGGTTTGGGTTCGTCGTTTTTTTTCAATGTTGTTTAATCAGCTTTTTTTTATTTTTATTTCAACCATGTCTGCAAGCGTCACTGCGTTGCCTCCGCGGCCGCGCATTCCTTCAAGCGTTTTTGCAAGGTCTTCGGGTTTTTTCTCGGCTTCGCTTGCTTGCACTATCAACCTGATTTTCAAGAAAGACTCCAGTTTGATTCGGTCTTTTTCAGGCGGTTTAAGCTTTTGTTCTTCCATGCGTTGTATTTCCTGCGCTCTTATTCCTACTTGTTGGCCGAGCTGTTCTAGGTTAAGTCCCTTGCCTTCACGGGCTTTTTTTAGTAGGGTTCCGTAATTTTCGGCGAGTTCTAGTTCCGGCGCGGCAACGGGTTTTGCGCGTATTGCCGTGCCCATTCCTTTTGGAGCAGGCGCGGGCTTGCGGGTTATCATTCGACCGTGTTGGCTGCAGCGCATGCATACCCATACTCGCGCGCCTTCGACGAACGCTTCTCCGATTGCGGGTCTTCCGCATATATCGCAGTCTGTTTCACGCATTGGAATTTTCTCCTCCCCGCCTAAGGCGGCGGGCAAAAAATGGTTTTCTTGGTTACAACCATTTTAAAGCCGTCGCGTAATAAAATGCTTTCGTGATGGTCAAATGGGGGTAGCGCTTCAGCCCGTTTTGAAAAAGCACGAAAAGCCGTTGTCGGATCTTGCGGGAAAAACACTTGCAGTAGACGCTTTCAACACGCTTTACCAATTCATTACTATAATCAGGCAGCCCGACGGCACGCCGTTAATGGACTCCAAAGGCCGCGTTACTTCCCACTTGAGCGGCTTGTTCTACCGCACCTGCAGCCTCCTCGAAAAAGGAATCCGGCCAGTGTTTGTTTTCGACGGCAAGCCCAACCCCCTCAAGTACGCCACTATCGCCGCCCGCGCGCAGGTTAAGCACGAGGCCGAAGAACAGCGCCGCGAAGCGCTGGAAGTCGGCGAAGTCGAAGAAGCCGCCATCCTCGCCCAGCGCACTGCGCGGCTCACTTCCGAAAATATTGAAGACTCCAAGCGCCTGCTGGAAGCAATGGGGCTTCCCTGGGTTCAAGCCCCTTCTGAAGGCGAAGCACAGTGCTCGGTAATGGCTGCCGACGGAGTGGTTTACGCAGCTGCTTCGCAGGACTTCGACTCCCTGCTTTTCGGTGCGTCGCTGCTCGTGCGCAACATCACGATTGCAGGAAGGCGCAAGCTGCCTCGTCGTAACGCCTACGTGGACGTGGTTCCCGAGGAATACTCCCTGCAGGAAAACCTAACTAAGTTAGGAATAACGCGCGAGAAGCTGGTGTGGATGGGAATGCTTTGTGGAACCGACTTCGACCCCGGAATCCGCGGCATCGGCCCCAAGAAGTCGCTCAAGCTCGTTTTAGAGCACGATTCTTTCGACTCGATCCTTTCCGTGTTGAATCAGGAAATGGACTGGAAGCCCGTGTTCGAACTGTTCAACAACCCGCCCCGCGTTTCAGTCCCCAAGTCGGAAATGCAGTTCCGCGAGCCCGACCGTTCGGCGTTGCTGCAGTTCATGTGCGACGAACACGATTTTTCGCGCGAGCGCGTCGGCTCCGCGCTGGCGAAGGCCTTCAAGGAACCCGCGTCTTCCGAACAATCGCAGTTGAAAAAATGGTTTTGATTGATTGAAACGAAGCGGGAAACTCCGCGTATAAAGGTGTTGATTTACTTCGGTTACCATGCGGGAAAGGAAGATGCCGAGAAACTAGGCAAGCACATTGAAAAATTCAGGCCGCATGTGCTGGCGTTGGAAGGGGTAGGTTTGACGCCGCGTCAGAGGACCGAGGGGTTTGCGAAATTAAATCGTTAAATAGAGTCCGCAAGGAAGGCGGGAAACCAGTGCACGCGCCTGGCGTTGCAAGACGAATTCTTGAAAGGAATCAACGGGATAGTCTTAAGATCGCGGGGTTTGAGGCTGCATTCCATTGAAGCCTATTCGGAGGAAGAGCTTTCCCGTCTTCACGGTCTTTACCGCGAGTCTATAGTCAAAAACGAACTGCGCTTGAACGCGTTGATGGCCGGAAACACGCGGCTTGCACTCGACGCAATGGAAAAAAAGTATGCGTCGATGCAAAAGGGGGCGGCTTTGCGCGACAAGGCGATGGCCGAAAGCCTCAAAGGTTGCATTAGAGTGTTGTTGCGGGAATTTCCCGGGTTGGCCCGGGAAAAGGAGGTGAGGGTGTTGGTGCAGTTGGGCAGGGCGTACACTCCGGTTTCGCACGCGTTGATGAGCAATATTCTGGCCGTCGGCGGAGTCAAGAAAGAGCTCGCATCAAAAGGAATAACAGTAAAACGCGTTTTCGACGAGCACTTCAACGCGTTTCCGTATTCGGAAGAAATTTGGCGCGTGCGCAAGCCGCCTGCTTGAAGCCGTGCGGTTTCGCGCGCTCGTAGAGTCCCCGGTTTACTGCATGTTTCAGGCGATTACTCCCCGCCGCGGCAAAATCGATTCGGCTGTTCGAAAGCTGTTGTCGCGTTTTTCGGTTGAAGACGTCGAACGGCTTGTGCAGGCTTCAAAGGCGCCCGTCGGCCTGCCGTTTTCGCAGGATGAATGGAATCAACGCTTTATCTCCAACCTCCGTTCCGTCGCTGCGCGCAAGGGAATACGGCTTCCTTCCGACGAAGAGGAGTTGGACGGATTCATCAAAGGGTGCTAGCGGTTCGGCTTGGTTAGGGGCGTGCTTTTTAACGCCGGCCGCCTTCCGTTTTTGAAGGTAATCTATTTTGGGGGATAACATAGCCATGGGGGGCGCCGCGATTGTGGCGGCAGTGGTTTTCTGGTCTTTTGGAAGCGTTTTAGGCAAGTTGCTTTCGTTCGAAGGCTTTTCCTTGGTTTGGGCGATTTGCATTTCTTACCTGATTGCAGGCCTGGTTTTGTTTGCCTACGCGAGGTTCAAGAAAATACGCCACGACGGCTTTTTTCACGACCCTCACTTTTACGGATTGTGTTTTGGCACGGCTTTGTTGAGCACGTTTGCAATCTACGCTTATACTTCGATGACGTTGGGGACGTATTCGTTCATCGGCGCGCTGTCGATTCCGCTGGCGCCTGCTGCTGCTTGGTTGTTTCTTAAGGAAACGGTTTCTTGGAGAACCGGCGCAGCCGTTGTCGCCGCGATTGCGGGCATCGTTTTAGTAAGTAAAGCGTCTACGGTCCATCCTCTTGCAATGACGTTCGCTTTGCTTTCTGTTGCCTGCATAGTGGCAGTGTATTTGTTTGCGCGTTGTTTGCGTAGTGAGTTCAACGAGTTAATGGTTGCGTTCGTGTTCCTCGGGGCTTCGGCAATCCTGTTTCCAATTGCCTTGGTTTTAGAGCCGTTTCCCTCGTTTACGCCTTACCTTGCGGTTCTCGTGTTGGGACTTGCGTTTTTCGACTTGGTCCTAGGAGATAACCTGCGTAATTACGCGCTTTCCAAAGCGCCCATCCGCGTGGTTTCCATGATTAGGCTTTGCGCGCCGTTCATTTACTCAATAGTGGGTTTCGTCGCATTTGGGGAGGTTGTTTCGTCGAAAGTGGTTCTTGGCGGGGCAGTAACCGTTTTTGCAGCAGGGCTTGCAATAAGCGAATTCAACCACCCTCACCGCGCCAAGCACCGCCACCCTCACTTTAATAGGCATCCGCTGAAGTAGGCGTCACTTCTGTTTGAACTTAAGCAGTTCGGGTTTGTTTTTTTTGGAGTCACAACCGCATTTGAACTCGGCCGAATAAGTGCAGTACCTTCGCACTTTCTTTCCTGTATTTTTCCGATTCCTTCAAATCTCGGCCGTATTCTTCCATTGTTAGTTGTTTGCGTTGCGCGCGGGAAAGCGAGGAATACGGCGGCAAACCGCGTCTGTAGGACATGAGTATCTCGAGTATTTTGGGCGGCACGTTCCACGGTTATCTGCCGACCGGTAAGTCTTGGAACCGTTCTGGTTTTCAAGTTTCAACTGTCTACTCGACTTTTATTTCCCGTTTTTTTTCAACGTTTGGCGCAATCTTGTCCAGCGTGACTTCCAGCACTCCGTTTTTGTACGTGGCTTTGGCCGACTCGGGCTTGACTTTGGTGTGGAGTGCAATGTCTTTCGCGTACTTGCGTGCCTTGGTGCCCACCCGTACCGATAGGGTTTCGCCTTTTGCTTCCAGCTTGATGTCGTGCTTGTCTACTCCGGGCAGTTCGACTATTACGCTGACTTCCTTGGGCTTGTTGATTACGTCGACTAGGGGCTCGCGTTCTTCCAACTCCCGTGGTTTGCCTTGGGCATTGGTGCGCGGAACGTTGCCGAACTCGTTTACAACCGGCTTTCCGTCAGGACCTACGCGCATGGAAAAGCCGTAGACGAACGGACTGTTTTGTGCGAACTTTCCGCCTTTCTGGGCTTCTTGCATCATGCGCTGCATTTCTTCTTCTATTTTGTCGAAATCCATTCTGAAGTCGTCAAAATCGGGAAACCCGAACGGGTTCCTGCGTTTTTTGTTCATAAAAGGAAACATTTCAAAATTCACCTCTTAATCCAAGATAGTGCTTTCACCTATTTATCGTTTGCGCACAAGCAATTTTATTCAAGCCTTGCGTTTATAGCAGTTCATGCGCAGTTTGTTGCCTTTGTTTGCATTTGGGCTTGCAATTGTCTTGTTCAGCGGGTGCCTTGAAGAACAGTTTGCAAAACGCCCCGTTCCAACCGAAGGTCCTTTTTCGAAAGTAGTCTACATTACTGGAGCGGGTTTCGTTCCTTCCGAGCTCTATATCAGGCAGGGTACGCAAGTGACCTGGGTGAACGACGACTCTACGCCGCACACTGCGACTTCCGAAGGCAGGTTCGACTCCGGCGTCTTAAGGAAAGGAGATAGTTTTTCCAAGCGCTTCGATTCAGTTGGGGTTTACGACTACGTTTGCGTGCTGCACCCTCTTTTGAGAGGCGTTGTCAACGTAACCCGGTAAGTTTTGCTTAATTTTTTCTTTCCGCGTAGTACAAGTCTGCTTCAATCATTTGCCCGTTCTCGTAATAGTGGTGCGCGAAGTAAAGATTGCCTTCTTCGTCTAAAGCGGGTTCGCCTGCGAATTGGGAAACTATTAGTTCGGGTTCGTTCCAACTGCTTCCTTCTTTCCGCGCCCGGTATATTGCAGGAGTTCCGTTGAGGGTGCGCGTGAACCACAGTTCGCTTCCGTCCTGCTGCAGGAATGGCCAGCCCTCGTTTTCCGCCGAGTTGAGCGCCGCGAGGTTTTCGGGTTCCGTCCACAGGTTGCCTTGCCTGCTTGAAACCCAGAGGTCCAGCCCTCCTTTTCCGCTCTGCCTTGCGGAGTGGAAGTAGACTTGGCTTCCGTCGGCGTTGAAGTGCAGTTCGCCTACTTCGTATTCTGCGGGAAAGCCGGCGTTTTTCCAGGCCGTCCACTTTCCTTCCTTGGATTCGGCGGTGAACCAGTGGATCCCGGCGTATCCTTCGCGGGCTGAACAGAACTAAATGCGGTTTCTTTGGACGAACTCGCAGCCGTCTAGCGCGAGTTTCCCGCTTTCTTGGAGGACCACTCGCGTGGGTTCGTTCCATGCACTTCCGTTTTTGGTTGCAACCCATATTCCTGTTACTCCGTCAAACGCTTGTTTTTCAACCGGCACGTGGACGTCGGGGGTGAAGAAGAAGTAAAGCGTGTTTCCATCCTGGGTGATGAACGGCGAGTCTTCTGCGCCCGCAGTATTGATTGGCGCGCCTATTGGCAGAGGTTGGTTCCATTCGTTTGAGTGCATTACCGGGGGGCGGCCGTCGGTTGGAGGAAGCATTTTTTGCGCGTTTTCGGGAATTGCTTGCGCGCGTGTTTTAAGAGGGACGTCCTGCGTGGTTTGCATGCAGCCTGTTGACAAAAGTGCGATTAATGCGATTGCAAGGAGTTTGTTCAAAACGGCATTATCTCCCAATTTGGCAATTCGGTGCTAAAAGCAAGGCGAAGAAAAAGGGGGGCGTAGATTCATGCTTTGCTTTTCATGGCCTGGAGTCGAACCTTGGTGAGCGGGTTCAGCGCCCGCATGAATTTTTTCGCGCGGCAGTGCCGGCGAGCGAACGGCTTTCTCTTGCGCAATCAAAAACCGTTCTTGACTCCACTTTCTAGAAAGTCTTTTCCTTCCGTTTCTTTTTGCGTAAAGACCAACGGCTACGCACAATCGGGCTAAGCCGAGGCGAGCCGCCAAAATCATTTCGCGTTGGAAACGAAATTTCTTGCGTGCCAATCCTGCATTTGCACTCTGTTTCCCCCTCTCCGAGGAAGTGCGCGGGTTAAATCAAGGTTTCCGTCGAATAAAAGCCTATCGCGCGGTTTTTTTTAAGAAACCTTTTTAACTTGTCGAGGGCAAAACTCTTGTCGGCGTATTTATAGTAAAGGGCCCGAGGAGGAATGGGGGGAATGAAGCAGTCGCTTTCGGTTTCGCAGGAACACGTCCTGCACGCAATCAGTTTAGGTACGGTAAAATTGCCTGGCATAGCGCGTACGCTGGACTTTTCTAGAGAGCAGGTCGAGCGGGACGTCAGCGTGCTCATCGAGCAGGGTTACGTGCTTGCAACCGGAATGATTGGAAAAGCATATAACCTTACTGCCGAGGGGATTAATGCGTTGGGCACTCCTAAAGTCGAGTTGGACGTGATTCGCGAGGCAACCGTGATCCACAGCGGTGAAAACAGTAGGCTCACTATTACTGCCACTAACGTGGGCAAGGCGCCTGCGTCGACGGCAATCTTGCGCATTATTTCACCTAAAGTGCTTCACATCACGCGTTTTGGCTGTTCGTACACTGAAGACCCCGAGCACAACGTGCTTGAGTACTGCTTGTCCCAACTTAATCCCGACGAGGCCCAGACCGTGATTTTCGACTTGTACGCCAGCCTTCCGAGCGGCATAATGTTTTCCAAGTACAAGCTTACTGTTCAGTGTTACGTAGGTGACAACCTGACTTACAAGAGTGAAATCTCGTTGAACGTCGAGAGCACTGCCGTGCGCGACGAGTACGATGAGTAGGCGCGAAAAAAGGTGAAGCGGGTTTTGACTGCCAATAAAGCGGGAAGCAATGAAAAAGAGGAAGCCAAGCTTTTCGCGCGCGATTTGAAGGACAAGGAACTTTTTCTTTACCGTAAGCTCAATGAAATCCAGAAGACGGTTTCCGACAAGAACGACGTAATGGACCGCGTGCTTCACTACTTGGTAAAAACGTTGGACGCGGAACAGGCGTTCGTTTTTTCTTTCGACAAGTCTTCTGAAGGTCTTGAAATGATTGCGGTCACCGACCGTCTGCGCAGTATCTACGCAGCCAGCGGCTACAAGCCATTGCGGAAACCGTGCACGCTTTCGCTGAAAAAACATTCTCCAATCCGCGTGAGTGGAAAAATCACTCCGTACGTGCGTTCCATAATCACTGTTCCCGCCTATACGTTCGGCGAAGGTCTTCCGCTTGCGGTTTTCGGCGCGGTAAACAAGATGGGCGCGCGTGAATTCAGTTTGGAAGACGAAAAACTTTTGTCCGCAGTTGTCGACCAGCTTCAACAGCCGCTGCAGTACTCTTACTTGTTTGGCGAAGTCGAGCGCCGCAACAAAGAACTCCGTTTGGTTTACAAGATAGACCAGTTGATAGATCAAGTGCCTGACTTTACCGAGTTGTTGCACCGCGTGATCGACGAGTTTGTAGTAACCTTGAGTGCGGAAGCAGGCGTTATCTTTTTGAAGAAAGGCAAGAAACTCGAAGTGGCGGCTGCAAACGACGCGGCGCGCTCGCGTTTCCAGCGCTCGGATTACCTGCTGCTACGTGAAATCGCCGAAGACTCGATTGAAAAAGAAACCAAGGTATCCAATTACGCGGACTTGGACAAGAACCAAAAGCACTTCGACGCAACCGAAATCCGCCGTAGCGAAACCCGCGCCGCACTTTCTGCTCCAATTTATTCCGCTGAAGGAACGGTGATGGGCGCGTTTGTCGTTTCAAGCAAGAAGAACAAACGCAATTTTTCAGCCGAAGACGCGAAGCTGTTTACTGCAATAGCCAGCCAGGCAGATAACGCGGTTTTCCAAGAACGCGAGAAAAGCAAGTTGCGCAACGCCTTCAAGCGCTACGTTTCCGAGAGCGTGGTAAACGAGTTGCTTAAAGACCCCGAGTCGCTCGGGCTTGGAGGAAAGCGCCAAAACGTCGCGGTAATGTTCGCCGACCTCCGCGGCTTCACTCCTTTGGCTGAAAAAATGGATCCCAAGGAACTAGTCGGGTTTCTGAACGAGTACTTTGCAGTAATGACTGAAATAATATTCAAGTACGGCGGCACAATAGATAAGTACATCGGCGATTCCATAATGGCGTTATTCGGAGCCCCGATTACCCGTCGCGGCGACTGTTTCCGCTGCGTACAAGCCGCTTTGGAAATGCAGCGCGAACTTGTTAAGTTGAACCGCAAGTGGGCCAGAGCCGGGCTGGAAGTCCAATTCAAACTGGGAATCGGAGTGAATTACGGCGAAATGGTAGTAGGCAACCTCGGAAGCCCGCAGTACATGAACTACACCGTAATTGGTGACAACGTCAACCTTGCAGCGCGATTGGAATCCAACGCCAAGCCAGGCCAAGTCCTCGTTTCAAAAGCAATGTATGAACAAGTATCGTCCGACGTTGCAGCAGACAAGCTCGCTCCCCTGCTAGTCAAGGGAAAAAGCGAGCCGGTTCAAGTCTACGAACTCAAGGGGATACTGTAAACGCGGGGCTTCTACTTTCAAGGACTGGAAGGAATTGCGCAAAACTCCTGCAGAGACTAATCAATAGCCAGGTTTTTCCGTCACCGTAAAAGGAAATTAACGTCTTCAAAGTCAGTCGGTCTGCCGAGTTTTTTCTTGTAAGCGACGAGCTGCTTCAGCGGAATTACGGGGACGATTAGGTCGAAGATTTTTTTCATGCTGCATTTTTCGAAGTCGATTTTTGCGGTGCTCCATTTGTACGTCTTTTTGTCGAACACTTTCTGGCTAGCGCCGCTAACGTCAATCAACTGCCCGCAGCACTTCAAGGTCAGCAACGGAAGGTTTCAGTTCTCGTCTTTGAAACGCTTGGGGTCGAAAACAACGCGCTTCCTATCTACGCTGCGCCGGACCGTGCTTATTTCCTCGTCAGGAATATCCAAGTCAACGTACGTTTCGCCCGAGGCGAAACTACGTTGTCGAAATGTCGGTCAACATTTCGCACAATGTCGTAGAGCGGCCGTTTCGACTCGTAGGCCCGTGCTGCGAGGCCTCCGGAAACCCGAACTGGAATTCCTTTTTTCCTCAACATCCTGACTATCCACGCGAAGGCCTTAGCGGCATTGCCTATAGGCAAACCTTGAACCAAACAGGGTTAAAATCCTTCGCCGAATCCTTGCCTGCTTGTTAAAATACTTCAAGGTAGTCAATAGCGAGGATAAATCATGCCGTTGATTATGGATAGGGTGTCGAGACCGCCGCGAAAAAATAAGCGGGTTCAATTGAATGCAGAGTTTTTGGACGCTGCTGAAGAAAAAGATTTGTTGCGGGCAGGCAAATTGCTTGAAAAAGGTGCTAATCCCAATGCTCGCGATTGGTTATCGCACGAAACTGCATTAAAGTATGCCGCGTGGCAAAACAACTCGGAAATGGTCCGATTCTTGCTAGAAAACAAGGCGAACCCAAATTATTCGGGCTCCGAAGGCAATACTCCCTTACACGATGCAGTATTATTCAACAGCATGGACGCTGCAAGAGTATTGCTTGAAAATAAGGCAAACCCTCGCCTAAAAAACGAAGACGGCCATACTCCAGCAGACTTGGCTCGCCAGAGAAATTACAAAGAAATACTTAAATTAATCGAGCACCACTCCAAATAATTTAGTTCATACTAATAAGAAAATCGAATAGTAAAGTATTTATATTAAGTTAACTTACTTAATTCGGTTACTTTGTTAACTAAATTAGCAAAATATAGGGTGATTGGTAGTATGGCGAAATTGGTTCGGGTAAGCGACGAAACCTATCAGAAACTGCACGAGATTTCAGCTCACTTGCAGCTTCAGTACAAGAAGAAAACATCTTTGAACGATGCCATAGTTTACCTCTTCGGAGTGCGCGACAAGATGGTTTCCCGCGCGCTTTCACGGCCTGCTCCTGAAGCCCAAAAACCGGCTTCTTCAGACCCTATGAAATCCTTTTCGCTGCACTATAAGGGCTTTGTAAAACCGGAGTAATTATTTACTAAGTAAATGCAATAAACAACGTAAAGTATAATAATTAAGTAAAGATAATAATAACAATTTACTTAAATTAAATGTGTTCATATTAGTATGAAGTTGGTTTTATGTCTGTTTTGTCGTCTTTGAAGTGAAGGTAGGCTGCCTGTAATGTGAGTTAAGGCGGGGTGGAGGTTACTGCGTTTGGAAGACTTTGGGGAATTGTGCGCAAAAAATACTGGTTCATACGAATAAGAACGAGGGGTTGTTGTTTTTGAAAATTGTTTTGGGCTCTGATCACGCGGGCTTTGAGTTAAAAGAGGGGATTAGGTCTCATTTGTCTGCAAAAAACATTGAAGTGATTGATGTCGGCGCTTTTTCTCTTGAATCCGTGCATTATCCTGACTTTGCTTTTGCAGTTGCTTCAAAGGTTGCCTGTAAGGAAGCGGATTTTGGAGTCTTGGTTTGCGGAACCGGTATTAGAATGAGCATTTGCGCTAACAAGGTTGACGGAATCCGGGCTGCTTTGGCAAACTCGGTTGAAGAAGCCGTCCTTGCGCGTGAACACAATGACGCAAACGTATTGTGTTTGGGTTCGCGTTCGCTTGCCAAAAAATGCGATCCTTCGCATTACGCAACCACTATGGTCGATGCCTTTCTGTCCACTCCTTTTAGTGGCGGGAGGCATGGCCTGCGGGTGAATAAAATAATCGAATATGAAACAGCGTCAAAAACCTAAGCAATCAAATCGGTTTATATTGGGGTGAACTTAATGAAGTGTTAAATAATTGATTGCTTAAATGCGAAGGGAGTGAATGGCTTGGAACGGTTAACTGAACAAACAAGGAAAATCATGCTTGAGCACGGCCACTGGTACGCTGAAAAAGGCGATTTAGTGCAAGAACGGCTGTTCGGGCCCGGCGTAAGGTATTTTGCTGCAAGAACGCCCGTTGAAGGCGCTAAGGTATTAGGTGAAGAACACATTGCAAGCGTTCTCGAGCGCTTTAAGCTCGGAGGCAAAAAACCGCCTGTTTTTAGCGAAGAACCGAGTCGTGATTATAAACAAGACTTGCGCGTAAGCAAGGGAATACTGGAATTCCACTTGAAGGGAGTGGGCACGGCGCTGAACCACGCGACAAAACAAGGCCTTACGGAAGAGGTTAAACTGCTTGAAGCAAGGAAGGCAATTGCTGAAAAAGCACTTGAAAAACTGGCTGCGTTGGAAACGCAGTTGAAGAAAACCGTTTTCTCCAAGTTGCCATTCGGCGTCAAACTACACTAACGTTTTCCATATTCTTGAAATGAATTTCGAGGTGTTTTAACGGATTTCATATTAATGAAACGATTTTGGGGTGCACTGGAGCAACTTTGTGGAAAAAGTTCGGCAAATATAAAAACCACTGGGCTGTGGCGACTGGGGGGTGCCCTAACGCCGGAAACAGGTTTAAAGAAACCAAAAACACGGGTTTTTCAAGAAAACCCAAGGAAAGTTCCATATTAATGAAATTCGTTGCATAAAAATAAAACAAAGAGGGATTTTGAATGAGTGGATTAAACGCGCCGAGTGGAAAATTATTGTTGATTGGCGCCGTGGTTTTGTTAGCAGGCGGAGCTTGCGCACTGTTTTTCTTAAACGCATCTCCTTCGGGCAATACTCTGACTTCAAGGGAATTTGTCAATTACTTGAAGAGCCAAGCCGGCTCGGAATCGGCCAATCCGGGCCAACTAACGGGAATGGCGGCGGCCAGAGGACTGAACGACAATCTCGTGCTTGAAACCGAAGTGCTGGACAACAGCTTGCTGCGCGTGCAAG